>JBPYEF010000077.1:0-26419 GCA_051985875.1 Hyphomicrobiaceae bacterium | reverse complement strand
CAATCCCGCCACCGGCGCGCACCGGTGCCGCGCGCTTCGCCCGAGGCGCGCGGCGAGCGGAATCGCAGAGATGGTGGCCTTTTCGGAATAAGCGATGCGCGCCGTGCTGAGGCAAGCGCGCGGTGCGGGCATGCACCCGGCCCCATGCCGAGCCGACGGACGCCCAGAAGCCGACCAGAAACCGACGGGCCTTCGCCGCTGGCTCTTCAGTCGCGCCGGCGACCGGCGTCGCTGCCGCCGCCCTCTTGCACCAGGACGCCGGTGCAGGCCGCGATCAACGCTGCCTTCTTGCGCGGCGTCTGCTCGAGGAACAGCAAGCTCTGACCAAAGATAAACGCGTATAAGAGGACCGCGCGAGCCTGCGCGTCCTGCGGCGTAAGCCCCATCTTTCGGTACAGTTCGGCGACGTTCTTGAGGCGCCGGTCATCGACGCGTGCCACCGCTGCCGCGGCCGCTCTATCGTTCCGTGCCCACTGGCGGATGGCGAGCTCGATCGCCATGCCTTGGGCGCTGACGCGCTCGGAAAAAAGCCTGACCACCGCGCGCAGGCGTTGGCCTGGACTCGCCTCGCCCAGGGCAGTCTGCCGGTCGATGGCGGCGATCCGTCCCTCGCTCCAGGCATCGAGGATGGCATCGAGCAGCGCACGCCGGTCGCGGAAGCGGCGGTAGAAGCCGCCCTTGGTCACCCCCAAGCGCTCGGCAACCACCTCGACACGCACTCTGTCGACGCCTCCCTCGGCGAGCGCAGCGATTCCCGCAGCCACCCACCTGGCCGTCCGGTCGGCATCGTCCGTCATGCCTGCTCCCGACAACTGCAGTCACCCGTTGCGCGCCATGCCTGCGCGTGATACGCAAGCGTATGCGATACGGAACCGTATCACAGTAGCAAAGCGCGGCGCATGCGCCAAGCCGTTGCGCTCCGCCTTTGGAGGACGCCATGGACCGCCAGGGTCAGATCGGCCTCTTGAAGAGGCTGCTGCATTACGTCGACAGCAAGACGACGGCGATGGCCGATGCGCCATGGTACAATGACGTTTCCGTCTACAGCTCGCCGGAGCATCTGGCACGCGAGCAGGAGCTGCTGTTCCGTGGCCGTCCGCTGCTGATGGGCTTTGCATCGGACTGGGCGGCACCCGGCGCATTTCGCGCGGACGATCATGCCGGGGTACCGATCCTCATTGCCCGGGGTTCCGACGGCAAGTTGCGCGCGTTCCTCAACGTCTGCCGCCACCGTGGCGCAAAGGTCGCAGCAGGCTGTGGCAACGCCCGCCTGTTCGTCTGTCCCTATCATGCCTGGACCTATGATCTTGCGGGGCGCGTGCGGGGCATCCCCGACGAGCGCTGCTTTGCAGGCGTGCGCGAGGAGCGATCATCGCTAACGCCGCTGCCGCTTTGCGAAAGGCACGGACTGGTCTGGGTGATGCCGACGCCTGCGCGCGCCGGCGCCGAAGACTTTGACATCGATCCTTACCTGGCAGGGCTCGGCCCGGAGCTTGGATCATACGGCTTCGGATCCTGGTCGTTCTACGACAAGCGTGTGGTGCCGGAGACCATGAACTGGAAGATCCTCGTCGATACCTTCAACGAGGGTTACCACATCGCCTTCCTGCACAGGGATTCTCTCAAGGAGGTGTTGCACGGCAATGTCACGGACTTCGAGGCTTTCGGCTTGAACCATCGCCTGGTCATGCCGCGCAAAAAGCTCGAACGTCTGCAATCGCAACCGGAGCAGAGCTGGGATCTGATGTGGAATACGACGCTGATTTATGCGCTCTTCCCCAACACCCTGCTGGTGCTGCAGGGCGATCACGTCGAGCTGGTGCGCATTTTTCCGAGTGAGGGTCGCGTCGATCGCGCGCTGATGGAGCTCGCGCTCTATGTCCCGAAGGCGCCGACCACCGATGAAGAGCGTACCCACTGGGACAAGAACATGCAGCTGGTGCTCGACGTGGTGACGGGGGAGGATTTCCCGACCGGTCGCACCATCCAGATCGGCATCGCTTCGGGGGCTCAGACGCGCGTGGTTTACGGGCGCAACGAGCCGGCCATGATTCACTATCACCAGTCCCTGCGCAGCGCGCTCGGTCTGCAACCCGTCGCGCAAAGGTTGCAGGCGGCGGAATAGGTCGAGCCGACCGTACGTGTAAGGCCCAGGCGCATGTCTGGCTCGGGATGGCGGCGCGTGCCTTGCGCTGCCCTGCACGCAGCCTCGCCCAGGCGCCGTCACGAGGTCCTCGTGCAAGGCCCGGCGCCGCAGCAACTGGACGGCGCCGACGCAAGCCCCCCGCAGAATCGAGGCCGTGTCGCTGCTATCCTTTCCGCCCACGCGCGCTGATCACCCGCAGGAGGTGCGGTTGGCGCGGTCGTCCGCTCACGAGCGGATGCGGGCGACGGGTCGGTAAAATTTCCAACTGCCGGCGTCGGAGCGCCGTGAGGGCGACGGGCGTGCGTGGGCGATGCTCCTCGGACGGGATGGCGCCGGGAGCATCTTGCGGACCAACGCGCGCGCGGTAGGGGGCGCTTCGCATTGACGGCAAGGACCATCTGGCCGAATGTCGCCGGCATTTCGCCGAAGGAGGAGGGCATGCCCATAATCAACCGCGTCGCCGACTTGGCCGACGAGATCGCTCTGTGGCGGCGGGATCTGCACGAGAACCCCGAGTTGCAATACGACGTACAGCGCACGGCCGGCATCGTCGCCGAGAGGCTCAAGGCCTTCGGCTGCGATGAGGTCGTGTCCGGCATCGGCAAGACCAGTGTCGTCGGGGTAATTCACGGCAGAAGCCGCCAGTCGGGCCGGGTGATCGGGCTGCGCGCCGACATGGATGCCCTGCCGATAGAGGAGACCACCGGGCTCCCCTACGCCTCGAAAAGCAAAGGCAAGATGCACGCCTGCGGCCATGACGGGCATACGGCGATGCTGCTGGGCGCTGCCAAGTATCTCGCCGAGACGCGCAATTTCGACGGCACCGCGGTCGTCGTGTTTCAGCCGGCGGAGGAAGGCGGGGCGGGCGGCAAGGCGATGGTCGAGGACGGCCTCATGACGCGCTGGAGCATCCAGGAGATCTACGGAATGCACAACGCCCCGGGCCTGCCGGTCGGCTGCTTTGCGACCCGCAAAGGCGCGCAGCTGGCGGCCGCCGACGGTTTCTCGATCACGGTCGAGGGCAAGGGCGGGCATGCGGCCGAGCCGCACAAGAGCATCGACACCCTGGTTGCCGCCGCCAACGTGCTCCTGGCGCTGCAGTCGATCGTCGCGCGCAACCTCGACCCGTTGCAGGCCGGCGTCGTCACCGTCGGTGCCTTCCGCGGTGGCACGGTGGCCAACGTCATTCCGCAGACGGCGGAACTCCTCGGCACGGTTCGCTCACTCACACCGCAGGTTCGCGACCTGCTCGAGCGCCGCGTGTGCGAGGTCGCGCAAGGGGTTGCCGCGGCCTACGGCGCCACGGCGCGCGTCGACTACACGCGCAGCTATCCCATTACCGTCAATCATCCGCGCGAAACGGATTTTGCGGTCAAGGTCGCGTCCGAGGTTGCCGGATCGGGAAAGGTGATCAGCGAGGTGCCCCCGATCATGGCCGGCGAGGATTTTGCGTTCATGCTGCTGGCCAGACCGGGGAATATGATCTTCGTCGGCAACGGCAATAGCGCGGCTTGCCATCACCCCGCATACGACTTCAACGATGCGGCGATCCCGCATGGTGTCTCGTATTGGGCGCGGCTGGCGGAGCTGGCGATGCCGGTCTAGGCGTTGAGCGGAGCAGGGATCGCGAGGCGGCTGCAGTGCGCCGTCGTCACGCGGCCGGGAATTGCGGGTGCTCGGACCGTCGCGGAGATCGCCGAACCCATGGTTGCCTGCGATCGCGTCGCGCGGCCTCGCGTTGGGTTCGGGGGTTGGCAATATCCTATGCGCGGGCGCCGGCGGCAGTTTCCGCTCTCCACATGGTGCGTCGATGCGGATCAAGCGCCGCTGCCGCAGCGAGGCTCTAACCGCCGGCCAAAGCGTCGCCGCCTGCTTCGGGCGGTGCGGCAGCGACGCGGGGATCATGGGCGTTAGCCGCGCGGGGCGAGGGCGTAACCCGTCCCTCAGGGCATGGCCGCCATTCCCAGCGCGCTCGCTGCGTGGGCTGCGACGATGACCGACTACGTTCACGGATACGATCCACAAGAAATGCAGCGCCTGCTGGATCAGGCCGCCACTCTCGTCGATCTTCTTCACGCCGATACGTTCTATCCAGCCGGCAGCCGTGTCCTGGAGGCAGGATGTGGCGTCGGGGCGCAAACCGTCACGCTCGCCGCGCGCAGCCCCGATGCGCGCATCACCGCGGTAGACGTGTCGGACGCTTCGCTCGCCAAGGCGCAAGCCGCGGTCATCGCTGCCGGCCTGGCGAACGTCACCCTGCAGCGGGCGAGCATCTTCGCTCTGCCGTTTGCCCCGCAGTCCTTCGATCACGCGTTCGTGTGCTTTGTTCTTGAGCATCTCGCCAGACCCGATGCAGCGCTCGCGGCGTTGCGGCACGTCTTGCGGCCCGGGGGAACAATCACCGTGATCGAAGGCGACCACGGCTCGGCGTTCTTCCACCCCGATAGCGCGCACGCGCGACGGGCCATTGGTTGTCAGGTGGCGCTGCAAGCCAGGGCCGGCGGCGATGCACTGCTGGGGCGGCGATTGTACCCGCTGCTGAACAACGCGGGATTTGCGACGGTCCAGGTCTCGCCGCGCATGGTCTACGTCGACGCGCGCAGGCCCGAACTGGTCGAGGGCTTCACCCGCAGGACCTTCATCGCCATGATCGCGGGCATTCGCCAGCCCGCGCTCGATGCCGGCCTGATTTCGGCGCGCGCGTTCGACAAGGGCCTCGCCGATCTCAACCGCACGTCGGGAGCAGACGGGGTGTTCTGCTACACCTTCTTCAAGGCGCGTGCGGTGGCGCCACCGGTGGCGCCATGACCGGAATGGCGCCGTGTCCGAGGTGCTGACCGTCTGCCGGCGGACGCGTTCCCGCGGCGGCCATTGCTCGGCCTTGCCAGATGAGAATTGCAGGGGCGTGCCCGCGTTGGGGATGATCACACGACGGCGCGATTTTTCTTGCAGGGCGACCCGGCGTCGTCGGTGGCAGTGCCGGGGCGCTCGCAGAATTGCCGCTTTATCACCGCATTTCCTGTTCGATTTCTCCGAGTTGCTGCCACACTCCTTCTCGACAGTGGCGGCTTCCGCCGGGGCTAGGCGGCTGAAGGGATTGGAAGATTCGGGGGATGCCAATGCTGAAGGCGGCCATCGGCGCGGTCTGCGTGTGCGCCGCGACCACCGCCGCGGGTGAGCCGGTCAGGCTTTCCGGCAGTGAGATCAGGGCTCTCGTCGCCGGGACCACGGTTGCCATCGACGCGCCGCTCGGCACCAAGCTGCCCGTCCGCTACACGCGGGATGGCGAGCTCTTGGGCGAGGCGCGCGACCTTGCCCCCTACCTCGGCGCGGCATTCGATACCGGGCGGTGGTGGATCAGTGCCGACGAGCTCTGTCACCGGTGGAAGCACTGGTTCAATTCCGAGCCACAGTGCCTGCGTTTGCGCAAGGAGGGTCGGACGATCTATTGGCACAACCGTGACGGCAATACCGGCACCGCCATGATCGTGGTTCCGGCACCGATTACGGCCGCCGCCCCAATCCCGCTCCATGAAGAGGAAGGCAAGATGCGGCTGACCGCGCCCGCGCCGCCGCCTGCCCCCGCTGCGGCCCCGCCCCCGCCGACGCCTGCGGCCCTGGCCGCGCCGGTGCCCGTCCCCGTGCCGGTCGGCGGCGAAGGGACGGTGCGGGAGCCGGAAGCGATGTGGATCGCCGATGCCCGCGCGGCGGCGCTAGATCCTGATCCCGCCGCGGGCGTGCCTGCTGGCCCCGACCCGAGAAATGCGCTAACGCCGGCCTTCATGGTCGCCAACATCGAGCCGGACGATGTCCTCAACGTACGTCGGGGGCCGTCGACCGATTTCGACGTCGTCGGCGCGCTGCAGCCGGGTAGTCACGGCATTACGATCACGGGTGCGTGCCAATCCATGTGGTGTCCCGTGCGGCACGAGGCGACGACCGGCTGGGTCAATCGCATCTATTTGGCCAACGAGGCGCCGCTGCCGGTGATTCCCGTCTCCCAGCACGATGCGTCCCGTGCCGATCTGCTTCCCGCGGACCGGTCTCGCCCCGGAATGGTCGCCGATTCTCCCGATGCACCGCGCGACTGCCTGACGCCGGCGGCGCGCGCGCTACTTGCGCGCATCGAGGAACAGTTTGGCCCCGTGCAGGTGATATCGACCTGCCGACCCGGGGCTACGATTGCCGGCACCGGGAGGGTCTCGCGCCATGCCAGCGGCAACGCCGTCGACTTCAACGCCGGAAGCCGCAAGGCGGAAATCGTTGCGTGGCTGATCGCCAACCATCACGACGGCGGCACCATGACCTATGCCGATATGGATCATATCCACGTCGACATCGGCCCACACTTCGTCTCCATCGCCGGACATTGATCGAAAGCCAACGGCGATGCCCGGAACCGGCGACGCTGCACGCTACGCCCTTTGTGCGCACGTGCGGTTGTTGTCGCCCCCCGCAAGCCGCGTGCGCCTGCTGTCAGGCCGGTAAAACCCGGGGTAAGCTGCGGCATGGCCAAGGCACATGCCAAGACCCCCATCCCCTTGGACCAGGTACGGCGCTACCTGGAACCTGGCCCCATCGTTCTGGTGTCCTGCCGCTGGAAGGGGCGCAACAACGTCATGACCATGGGATGGCACATGGTTATGGGCGAAGACCCCTCGCTCATCGGTTGCTACATCTGGGACGCCAATCACAGCTTTGCCATGGTACGCCAAAGTCGGGAGTGCGTGATCAACGTGCCGACGCTGACGCTTGCAAGGGCGGCGGTCGGCATCGGCAACTGCTCGGGTCGCAGCGTCGACAAATTTGCCGCCTTCGGGCTGACGGCCTCGCCCGCGGCCAAAGTCGCGGCGCCGCTGATCGCCGAGTGCCACGCCAATTTCGAGTGTCGGCTGGCCGACGCGAGCCTGATAGACCGATACAGCCTGTTCGTGCTTGAGGTCGTGGCGGCACACGCGGCAATGTCGCCGCGATGGCCAAAGACCCTCCACTACCGAGGCGACGGCCTGTTCATGGTCTCAGGCCCGACGGTCGGCAAGTACCGCAAAATGTTCAAGCGGCAGAACCTGTGACGCGATCGCGGGTGGCGGTCATCGCGGCGCTTTTGCCAAGGCTGCTTCGGTGTCGGCCACGAGCAGGAGCAGGATGCACGCCACCGGCCGCATCGCCGTGATGCCACCTTATACTCTCACCGGGCCGCCCTGGCGGCGCGCTGGCGCGACCTGGCGGCACGTAGCTTGAAAGGATCGAGGCATGAAGGAGCAAATTGCCGTCATCGGCATGGGGCAAATGGGCGCGGGCATGGCGGGCCGCCTGCGCGCAGCGGGCTACGATATCGCCGGTTTCGACATCAGCCCCGAACAGAAATCCCGCCTTGCCGCCGAAGGATTTCGCATGGCGGGCAGCATCGCTGAGGCGGTAAGCGGACGAAGCGTGCTGCTGACCAGTCTGCCCGATTCCAAGGCCGTGCAGGAGGTGTGGCTCGGCGCCGATGGGATCGTCGCCAGCGCGCAGCGCGGGAGCCTGGTGATCGAGCTCAGCACCATCGACCCGCAGACCATGCGCGCGGCGGCGGCGGCAGCGGCGTTGCAGGGCCTGGCGGTGGTCGACTGCCCGGTGAGCGGTAGCCCTAAGGAGGCGCGCGCCGGCAAGCTCGTGCTGATTACCGGTGGCGACCCCGCGCATATCGCCCGCGCCATGCCGGTGCTCGGTCTGCTCGGCAGCGCATCTCAGCACACCGGCGATGTCGGCACGGCCAAGGTCGTGAAGATCGTCAACAACATGATGTCCATGGGCAATGTCCTGGTCGCGGCGGAGGCCTTCGCGCTTGGCGTGGCCGCGGGCGTCGAACCGCAAACGCTCTACGACGTGCTGTCTGTCAGCGGCGGCCGCTCGCATCATTTCACCAAGCGCTTTCCCAGCGCGCTCAACGGCGATTTCAGCCCTGGGTTCAAGATGGAGCTCGGCGAGAAGGATCTGGCGCTGGGCATCGCCCTCGGACGGACGCGGGGGCTGCCGACACCGGCGGCATCGGTCGTGCGCGAGCTTTACGCCATGGCCTTGGCCGAGGGCTTCCGGGGACACGACATCGTCGCTCTGCTCGCCATGTACCGGCGCTGGGCGGAGGCGGGAACCAAGGCCGAGAAATGACGGCGCGCATGGTGGGTGGCCGCATGCCAGAGGGGTGACGCCTGCGGAGCGATGGGGTGGTGCTCCCGCGCGCGGCAGGGTCGAGGCGGCCGATCGCCGGCGACGATCCGTGCGACGGCGCGCCGGCCTTCGGCTCATAGGCCCGCACGGTCGGCCTTGGCCATGTACCAGGGACAGAGAACGCGTTCCAGCATGACGACGGCATAAAAACAGAGCGTGCCAAGCACGGAAAGCAGCAGCAGTACGCCGAACATCACGGCGGTTCGCATGGCACCCGAGCTCGTCACGATGAGGTAGCCGAGGCCCTTGTCCGCGCCGATGAACTCCGCGACGATCGCGCCGATCACCGCAAGCGTAATCGCTACCTTCAGGCCGCTGAACAGGAACGGTAGCGACCAAGGCAGGCGCACCCTCAGCAACACCCGCAGCTTGCTTGCGCCGAGGGAGCGCGTCAGCTCGAGCAATTCGGCGTCGACCGATTCCAAGCCGGTGGCGGTGTTGACGACGATCGGAAAGAACGCAACGGTCGCCGCGACGATCATGTTGGAGAGGAGGCCGTAGCCGACCCACAGGAGCAGGATCGGCGCGATCGCCACCTTGGGCACCGACTGCAACATCAGCAGCACCGGATAGATCACCCTGCGCAGCAGCGGTGAATAGACGACGGCGACGGCAAGCGGCACGCCGGCGAGCGTGGCGAGCAGAAAGCCACCAAGGATTTCCTTGACGGTCGCCAGCAGATGGACCGGAAGTATGCCGCGCAGCTCCCAGGTCTCAGCGGCGATCTGGCTCGGCGGTGGCAGCAGCCATGGCGGGATGGCCAGCTGCCGGCACGCCAGCTCCCAAAGCCCGAGCAAGACCAGCAGCCCGAGGTAGATCTGGCCGGCTTCGAGGGCAGCCCTGAGCGCTCGAGAAACGCTCATGTGGACACCCTCTTGCTCGCATAGATTGCCGCGCGCACCGTGCGAACGAGGGCGGTAAACGCGGGCGTGCCCTCCGTCTCCAGATTGCGCGGCCGCGGGATGTCGACCGGCAGGTCCTCCACAATCCGGCCGGGCCGTGCGGCCATGACGATCACGCGATCGCCGAGCAGCACGGCCTCGCTGATGCTGTGCGTCACAAAGACGATGGTTTTCCTGCGTTCGGTCCAGATGCGCAGCAGCTCGACGCTCAGCTCCTCGCGCGTCATGGCGTCGAGCGCTCCGAACGGTTCATCCATCAACAGCAGTTGCGGGTCGTAAATCAGGGCCCTGCAGATGGAGACGCGTTGCTGCATGCCGCCCGACAATTCGTGCGGCAGCGACCCCTCGAAGCCCTTCAGTCCGACGAGCTCGATGAGGCGCAGCGCCTCATCGCGAAAATTGCGCGCTGGCCAGCCGAGCATTTCGATGGGAAACAGCACGTTGCCGAGCACGTTGCGCCACGGCAGCAGGATTGGACGCTGGAATACCAGCCCGGCCTTGGGCGAGGGCTCGGTCAGCCGGCGGCCATCGAACACGATGTCTCCCTGCGAGGGCGACTCGATGCCGCCGATCAGCTTCAGCAGTGTGCTCTTGCCACAGCCGCTCGGTCCAACGAGCGTGACGAACTCGTTGCGACGGATGTCGAGCGCGATGTCGCACAGGGCCGTCACCCGCGGCCCCGAGCGCGGTTCGTAGATCTTGCCTATGCCCGCAAGGGACAGCAGCGGCCGTGCCGGGTCGGGCGTGATCACATCGGGCATTGCGGATGCGCTCGCCTGCCGGCGCGGCGGTTTATTCCTGCTAGAGAAACCGCCGGCCGGAGTCGCGGTTGCTCATTTGCCGCCAAAGGAAATGCGATCGCTGGGAAGGAAGCCCTCGGCATAAAGCTGATCGACGCCGAGGGTGCGCTTCAACGACAGCGCCGCGGTCACCGTGTCGACCGTCGCCGCCAGCCGCGCATTGTCGACGTGACCGAGCCCGTACTTGGCCGTCTCGGGCGTCGTGTCGGTCTCCTTGAGCGCGGCGAGTTCGTCCAACGCGCCCTTCGCCTCGACTTCCGGGTTGGATTTGCGCAGCAGCTCTACGGCTTCCTCGGGATGATCCAGCGCATAGGCGATGCCGCGCAACGAGGCTGCGGTGAAGCGCCTGAGGAGGTCGCCCTTGTCGCGCACGGTAGCGACGGAGGCGATGATGGCGTTGCCATAGCTTTCGAGGCCGAAGTCGGAATAGCGCATGGCCACGGCTTGCTTGCCCTGCTGCCCCGCCGCCTCTTTGAACCTGCCGATGTTGATCGCCTGCTCCAGCACCGCGTCAACCTGGCCGGACATCAGCATCGGCAGATACAAGGCGCCGTCGACGACGACCTCGCGTATCTTCGTGCGGTCGATGGCGTTGGCCTTCAGGAACCCCGGGAACATATTGACCGACGCCCCGGACGCCGTTCGCGCAATGGCGCGCCCTTCCAGATCCTTGGGCGCCTTGATGCCCGATTGCTTCAGGTAGATCAGCCCGAGGCTCGACCGGTCGTAGACCATCGCCACAATGCGCACGGGAATATCGTCGTTGGCACGCGCGGCGATGATCGCGCCGGCATCGGCGATCCCCAATGTCGCGCTGCCGTTGGCGACACGCTTGACCGTATCGCCGGAGCCGAAGCCTCGGGAAATCGCCACCTCCAGGCCGGCGTCGCGGTAGAAACCCTTGTCGCGGGCCACATAGTAGCCGGCGTGCGTGCCATTGACGATCCAGTCCAGTGCCAGGCTGACCTGGTCCTCGGCAGTCGCCGTGCCGCTGAGCAGCACGCCGACCAGGAGCCCGCAAGCCCATCCTTGCCATCGCTGCCTACTCACGGCGTGCTCCAGTTCTGCGCCAGGGAGGGGATGTAATCTTCGAGCCGCAAGGCGTCGAGGCCGGGGGTCTGCTTGCGCGCGAATTCGTCGGCGTGCTCGAGCGGCTTGGTCGCATCAATGCCGAGCCGTCCCCAATGCATGCGATGCGGGTCGCGGGCAAAGGACGGCACGCCCGGGATTTGGCAGAGGTCGCGGTCCGGCCGGCACCGGGTCGCCATCGCCCAAAGCACGTCGGCCCAATTGTGGATGTCGACATCCTCGTCCACGACCACGCAATAGAGCACGCGATTCATCTCCGCGCCGAAGGCCGCAAGCATGGCCCGTTGCGGCTGGCCTTCGGACAGCTTCTTGATCTGAATGGCGCAGAATTGCAGGAGGGGGAAGCACGTCACGTCCGTGACGCCCGGCACCCAGGTGCGCACATTGTCGAAGATCGACCCGGCGATCGGCACCGCGGTCATTGCCAGTTCTTCCCGCGATCCCGCGCTGATCGCATAGAACAGCGCGCCCCTGCGGGCGCGCACGCGCCTGACGCAGAACACATGATTGTCCATGGCGGGGACGTAGTAGTCCATCCATTCGCCGAACGGGCCTTCGGTGGCGCGTGTCGTGGGAAGGATTTCGCCCTCGATCAGGAACTCGGTGCTCGCGGGTACCGGCAGGTCGGCGGCTGCTGAACGCATCGGGAAGCATCTACCGGCGATGCGCTCGGCGAAGTCGTATTCGCTGTGCATGGGCCCGATCGTCCCTGCCGCGGCGAGCATCACCGCCGGCGGCAGGCCGATCGCCACCACGGCCGGCAACGGCTGGCCGCGGCTCTCCATTTTCTGCTGGATGCGGTAGAGGTCGCCCGAGGTGCTGAGGCGGCAGCGCAGCTCCCGGGCACTGACGATCTGCATGCGGTGATAGGAGAGATTGACGACCTGGCTGTCGGGGTCGCGCGCAACGATGACGCTCGCCGTCAGGTACGGACCGGCATCCTTCTCGGCAAACGTGATATGCGGAACCTCGTCCAGGGAAACGTCCTCATACACCACGTCCTCGGGCGGGAAGGCCTCGCTCGCAGCCTGCCGGCCACCGGTCAGCTCGGCCCACCTGGCAGCGACCCTACCGACCTTCACGCCGAGGATGTCGGCAATTATTGCGTAGTTGCCGAGCGCGTTGCTGACGACCGGATACCGGCAGCCCCTGACCTGCCGAAACAGCAGGGGCAGGTTCGGCCCCGCTTGCACCTTGCGCACGACCGCGTTCAATTCGAACCGTGGATCGACCTCGCGATCGACGACAAGGAGCCTGCCCTGTCGTTTGAGCTCGTCGACAAACGCGCGCAGGGAAGCGGGCAACGGCGGTGCCTTCCGGCAGGGTTGGGGACCAGTCTCACGTCGCGCGCTGCCCACTGCCGATCGCATGCGCGACCATTGGCCCGCGGCCCGATTTTGTTCGCCTCGGCCGAACGGCCATCGCCAATTCCTGGGTAGCGCTGGAGAGGTATAAGGTCAGGCTGCCCTGGTGGTGTCAAGCCGCACGATCGCGCAGGGCGCGGCCCGGTGATCCCGCGCACGGCCGCAGTGCGCCGCGTGCGCAGCCGGCCTGCGCCAGCGCTATTACGTGCGGCGCCAAGCCCCGCTATCATGCTTGCCGACCGATGCGGGCGGTCAGGTGGTGCGACGGCTTCGGTGGCGCAACGGGTTCGGCGGCGCAACGGGTTCGGCGGCGCAACGGCTTCGGGGCTGCAACGCACACCGCGGCCGGCGCGAAGGGGGTGGAGGGTTTTGTGGGCAGGCAATCCAACAATGCCGCGTGGCTTAGCTTGCGACAGGAGGAGGTGCTCGAGGCCGATCTTCCGATCTGCGATCCGCACCATCACCTCTGGGAGCAGCGCCCGGGTGCGGTGCAGGAGCGCTATCTCCTCGATGAGCTTGAGGACGATATCGCGGAAGGGCACAATATCGTCTCGACCGTGTTCATCGAATGCGGCGCGAATTTCCGCGAGCACGGGCCGGAAGCGTTTCGCTGCCTCGGCGAAACGGAGTTCGTCAACGCCATTGCCGCAAAGAGCGCCGCCGGCCCGGGGCGGGCGCGCGTCGCGGCCGGCATTGTCGGCACCGTCGACCTGACCCTCGGCGATGCCGCCGCCGCCGTGCTCGACGCGCACATCGCCGCAGGCGACGGTCGCTTCCGCGGCATTCGTCGGGGCGCCTTCTGGCATGCGAGCCCGGAGATCGCCAACCACCGCACGAATCCTCCCGAGGGGCTGCTGTTGCGGGACGATTTTCGTGCGGGGTTCAAGCACTTGCACCCGCGCGCGCTCAGTTTCGAGGTGTGGTGCGCCCACACCCAGCTGCCCGACGCGATCAGCCTGGCCAGGGCCTTTCCCGATACCACAATCGTTCTCGACCACTGCGGCGGTCCGGTCGGCATCGGGCCGTACGCGGGCAAGCGGGACGAGGTCTTCGCCTACTGGAAGGGGCAAATCAGCGAACTCGCGCGCTGCGCCAACGTGGTGGTAAAGCTCGGTGGCCTCAACATGCACGTCAACGGCTTTGGCTGGGATGGGCACCCACTCCCGCCGAGCAGCGCCGAGCTGGTGGCTGCCAGCGGGCGCTATTTCGAGCATGCGATCGCGTCCTTCGGGGTCGAGCGCTGCATGTTTGAATCGAATTTTCCGGTCGACAAGCTGAGCTGCAGCTATCGCGTACTGTGGAATGCGTTCAAGCGCTTTAGTGCCGGCTATTCGGCCAAGGAGCGGGCTGCCCTGTTTCACGACACGGCGGTGCGGGTCTACCGCCTCTAGCCTGGTTTACCGGCACAGGTCCGCGTAATGCGACGGTGACGGCACGCGCTTTGGGTCGACAGCAGGCGCGCGGCGTGAGAAAAATGCTTATTGTCGAGCGGCCGGCGCGCCGCCCGAGGCGCCCTCGGGCATGCCGGTGCACGCAAGAGGCAGCGCATCGCCCTAGCCCGATGGCTAAGGCAGCGCGCGCCGAGGCGCGCTCGGTTGGCGAGCAGGGCAACGGCCAGGCAGCGGCCAGGGCAACGGGAACAGCAGATGACGTCAGACAATGCGCAGAACAAGTGGATCGGCAAGCGCACCATCAGGCCCGATGGTGAGGACAAGGTGACCGGACGCGCCACCTTCGGCGCCGATTTTTCCCAGCCGGGCATGCTCGTTGGCAAGGTGCTGCGCAGCCCCCATCCGCACGCCCGCATACGCGCGATCAACACCGAGAAGGCGGCGGCACTGCCCGGCGTCAAGGCGGTGATGACCGGGGACGATCTCGTGACCTTTCCCTGGGACAAGCCGGCGATCCTCGGCATCCAGGATCTGCGCTACATCAGCCGCAACGTGATGGCGCGCGACAAGGTGCTCTACGTCGGCCACGCGGTCGCCGCGGTCGCCGCGACGACGGCGCGCATCGCTGCCGCCGCCCTCGCGCTGATCGAGGTCGACTATGAGGTTCTGCCTTGGGTGATCGATGTCGACGAGGCGATCCGGCCAGGTGCGCCGGTGCTGCACGCACACATGCATCGGGAAGGCGGCAATCCCGGGCCGGCGACGACGTCGAACGTTGCCGGCAAGCTCGAGCACGTGCTCGGCGACTGCGAGGCGGGTCTTGCCGCTGCGGACGTGGTCGTCGAGAGGAGCTTTCGAACGCGGCCCGTGCATCAAGGCTACATCGAGCCGCACGCCTGTCTGGTCAGTGTCGGCAAGGAGGGCCGCACGACCATCTGGAGCAGCAGCCAGGGCCACTTCATGGTGCGCGACATGACCGCCAGGCTGACGGGCATGAAGCTGAGCAACATGCGCGCAATTCCCGCGGAAATCGGCGGTGGCTTCGGCGGTAAGACGATCGTCTACCTGGAGCCGCTGGCGCTCGTTCTGTCGCGCAAGTCGGGGCGCCCCGTGAAGATGGTCATGACCCGCCAGGAGGTGTTTCGTGCCACCGGCCCGACCTCCGGCTCCTCGAGCACGGTCAAGATCGGAGCGACCAAGGACGGCAAGATCACCGGCGTGGCCGCGACCTATCGGCTGCAGGCCGGCGCCTTCCCGGGGGGACCGGTGCGCGGGGCGATCGGATGTGCCCTTGCACCCTATGACGTCGCCAACGTGCGCATCACCGGCTTCGACGTCGTGACCAACCGGCCGAAGGTAGCCGCCTACCGTGCGCCGGGGGCGCCGATCGGCGCTTTCGCGATGGAAAGCACCCTCGATGAGCTGGCCAAGGCGCTGCACATCGATCCGCTCCTGCTGCGTCTCAAGAATGCGGCCAAACAGGGAACCAAGGCGGCCTACGGTCCGACCTACCGCCGCATCGGTTATGAGGAGACGTTGCGCACCGCGCTCGATCATCCCCATTATCACACGCCGCTCGGGCCGAACCAGGGCCGCGGGGTCGCCAGCGGGTTCTGGTTCAACGCCGGTGGTGAATCGAGTGCCCAGGTCAATATCAATGAGGACGGCACCGTGGTGGTGGTGACCGGCCACCCGGACATCGGCGGCTCACGCGCCTCGATGGTCAACATTGCCGCGGAGATGCTGGGCATCGACTATCGCAACGTGCAGGCCCTGATCGGCGACACGAGCTCGGTCGGCTTCTCGGCGCTGACCGGAGGCAGTCGGGCCACGTTCGCCGGCGGCATGGTAGTCGCCAATGCCACCGATCAGGTGATTAAGATCCTGCGTGAACGCGCCGCCAAGACGTGGAAGATCGACGCCGAGGCGGTGGTGTGGGAAGGCGGCACGGCCCGGCCCGCCGGTGCCAATGCCGGCGAATTTCCGCCGCTGACCTTGGCGCAGATCGCCGCGCAGTCAGGTGCAACGGGTGGGCCGATCAACGCGCGTTTCTCGAGCACGACGGAGGGAGCGGCACCGGGCTTTGCAACCCACATCTGTGACGTCGAGGTCGATCCTGAGACGGGCAAGGTGACGATCTTGCGCTATACGGCAATCCAGGATGTCGGCCGCGCCATTCATCCGAGCTACGTCGAAGGCCAGATCCAGGGCGGCGTCGCCCAGGGCATCGGTTGGGCGCTCAACGAGGAGTACATCTTCACCCCCAGTGGTGCGCTCGACAATCCGGCCTTTCTCGACTACCGCATGCCCGTCGCCTCCGATCTACCGATGATCGAGTCGATTATGATCGAGGTGGCCAACGACAAGCATCCGCACGGCATTCGCGGGGTCGGCGAGGTTCCCATCGTGCCGGCGTTGGCGGCGGTTGCCAATGCCATTCGCAACGCGGTGGGGCTGCGCCTGACCGAACTGCCGATGTCGCCGCCGAAGGTGCTCGCGGCGTTGGGTGCTGCGAGCGTGCACCCGAGGCAGCAGATGGCCGCCGCACGCTAGCGCGCGGCGCACAGGCGCGCCGCGCTTGCTCCCGGCGCTGCTCGGCATCCGGCGGCGGAGCTTTCGCCGCAAATCCGCTCGCCGCGCGCGGTCAAGGGTTTCGTGTGCGGCATCTCACGCGGCCAGGAGCGCGGTTGCGCTTGCCGGCGGCACCTCGGCGTCGCCGAGCAGCAGATCGATCGCCTGCGCTTCCCAGCCGCCAGCGCACGGGCCCAGCGGATCCTTCGGCGAAAGGCGATGCTCGAGCACGCAGCGTGCCACCACGGCGCGGCCCCCGTCCGCGCCGCGCGTGCCTTCCCAGGCTAGCAGGACCGCGCTCGCGGCGTGGTACAGGGCGGAGGCGGCGCGCCGCGCCTCGGCCTGCTCGTCGCCATCCGCGACGCGCTCTGCGAGCGTGAGCGCACGCTCGACGCTCGCCTGCAAGCGGCCCGCGAACTGTGGCGGCAGCGCTGTCGCCTGCCGCAGCCGTTCATGCAGAAACCTGCCGAGCGCATGGTGTGCCTTGAGCTTGCCGACGGCGCGAACGATCACGTCGAGAGCATTGATGTTGCTCGTGCCCTCCCACAGCACGCCGATCTGGGCATCGCGCACCAGCCGCGCATTGACCCACTCCTCGATATAGCCATTACCGCCGCGCACCTCCATCGCTCCGGTGGCGACGGCAAGGTTGTCGCGGCAGGCGCGGAACTTGGCGAGCGGCGTCAGGATGCGGATCAGTTCGGCGGCCTGCGATGAGCCGGCATCGGCCTCGCCCATCGCCCCGGCCGTCGCCATGACCATCGACAGCGCCTGCTCGGCCGGGAGCATGAGCTTGATCAGCTCGCGGCGCAGCAGCGGGTGGGCAATGATGCGCTTGGAGAAGGCGACACGGTGGCGGGCGACGCACAACGCCTCGTTGAGACACCGGCGCATCATGCCGGCGGCGCGCACCGCATGGGAGAGGCGCGACAGGTTGACCTGCTCCAGCATCTGCTTGAGACCGTGCTCCGGCACGCCGACCAGATAGGCGACCGCTCCTTCCAGGCGGATTTCGCCCGAGGCCATCGAGCGTGTGCCGAGCTTGTCCTTGAGTCTTACGATGCGGTAGCTGTTGCGCGTCCCATCCTCGAGCCGCCGCGGCAGTGCAAACAGTGCGAGCCCCCGGGTACCGGCGGGTGCGCCTTGCGGCCGTGCGAGGACCAGCGCGACGTCGGCGTCCGTGTGCGAGCAAAACCACTTCTCACCATGCAGGCGCCAAGTGCCACCCTCGCAGCGCGCGATCGTCTCGATCAGCCCGATATCGGAGCCGCCGCTCTTCTCGGTCATGAACTGCGTGCCCTTCCACAATGTCGTCGGGTCGGCCGAGAGCATGCGCGGCAACAGGTACTCCTTGAGCTGGGGGCTCGCGTACTTGCGGAGCACGTGGATGGTCGTGTCCGTCACGCTGATTGGGCACATCAGGCCGAACTCGGCCTGTACGAACAGATATTGGAAGGCGTACTTGGCGACGGGGTGGAGCGGGTGGTCGCAGCCGAAAACGCCGGCGCGGTGGCTCATGGCGTGCAGTTGGAAGTCGGCGAAGGCGATGTGCTCCATCTCTCGGTAAGCGGGATGGTATTCGATCCAGTCCTCATCCCGCCCGAGCGCATCGCGCGCGTGCAGGATTGGTCCGTTCCTGTCGGCAACCCGGGCGAGCGCATCGAGGCGACCGCCGGCGAGCACCCCGAGCCGGCGCAGATGCGGCTCCACGGCTGCGCGCTCCGCCGCTGGCAAGTAGAGCCCGAGCAACTGCCGCAAGCCGCGATCGCCGGCATAGAAATCTCCGCCGGCGCAATCCGGTGCGACGGGCGAGTGCGGCCTTTCCCTGACGTGCATCGCTTCTCCTGCCGCCATCTCTGCCTCCGACCGCGACGCCCCTGGGCGTCGAATTTCGCCTGCGCCAAGCTTAGGCACACAACCCTTGCCTGCGATAGGCGGCCCGTTGCCGGCAGGTGCAACGCGTTGGTCGTGGCCCGCTGCGGCAACAGCAACAGCGCGGCCTTTAGGCGCGCGCCGAGCGCCGCGTCGGGGCGAGCGGACTCAATCCCCGCGATGCGATCAGCCCGCACCACTCGCCGTCAGGCCACCGTCGACCAGGATCTCGGCCGCGGTGATATAGCGGGCCTCGTCGGAAGCGAGGAATAAAACCGCATGCGCTACGTCCCATGCATCGCCCATCTTGCCGGTTGGGCATTGTGCATTGCGCTTGTCGATGAGCCCGCGCACGTCATTGCCGGCGATGGTCTTGGCCAGGCGATGCTCGACAAGCGCGGTGTGCATCAGCCCAGGGATAACCGTGTTACAGCGAATGCCCTTCTTGGCGTAGGAGATTGCCGTCGACCGGGAAAAAGCGAGCATGCCGAGCTTGCTGGTCGAATAGGCGACGTGCGCCCGGTCGGCGGCCATGCGCAGACCGGCGACCGATGCGAGATTGACGATCGCGCCAAATCCCTGTTGCTCCATGATCGGCAGCACGTACTTGCAGCCGAGGAAAGCGGTTTTCAGGTTGTGGTTGATCTGCGCGTCCCAGACCTCTTCGCTCATGGTCACCGCGCTGCCGGGTGCCGAGCCGCCGACGTTGTTGATGAGGATGTCGATGCGGCCGAACTCCCGCATGCAATCGGCGACCGCGGCCTCAACCTCTCGCGCCCGGGTCATGTCGACGGCGCGCGTGCGGCAGATGCCGCCCTCGCGCTCGATGATGGTCTTGGTGGCGTCGGCGGCGTCCTTGCGCACGTCGACGCCGTAGATCTTCGCGCCTTGCCGCGCCAGCAGCACGGCCGTCGCCTTGCCATTGCCCCAGACGCTGGCGTCGGCATCATCGCCAACCGACCCGGCGCCCGATACGAACGCGACCTTGTCCTTGAGACTGAGCACGGCGCTTCCCCATGGTTAAGGAACAGCGGCACCTAAGCACAGCGGCGCCATACGGCCAACGGGCGCGCACCGCAGCGCTCTAAGGCCCGCCCCGGACGGGGCCGCCCCGCGCGCAGTGGTCGGCGCGGGGCGCACGTGCGCGCCTATCAGGGCATCGCAGGTGCGCGGCGGCCGTGTGCGCGCCACCCCGCCCGTCCCATCCCTAACGCTAATTTTCTCCTTAGCTTTCCTAGAGTAAACAAGATGCGGCAGGGTGGCTCGGGGGTACATGCCACTTGGGGCCGCCTTGGGGCCGTCTTGGGGCCGCCTTGGGGCCCGCCTTGAGGTCCGTGCCACATGGGGTGGCGTCGACGAGGGAGATGAAGATGACCGGATTTCTGCTGGGCGTGCTGTTGGGGGCGATTATCGCATTTGGCGGCCCGTCGCTGTTGCCGCCAGCGATGCGAAGCGCAGTCGCCGATACGGCGCTGCGGGTCATCGGCGTGCTGGCAATCCTTTTTGCCGTCGCCTCGACGTCATTCGTCCATGTCCCCGATGGGCATTTGGGCCAGCTCTTCCGCATCTATGGCGGCAGTTCGCTCACGGAGGGGCGGATTGTTGCCGTCCATGGGGAGAACGGCCCGCAAGCGAAGATCCTGACGCCCGGGTTTCACGCGTGGCCACTGGTCAACGTGCTCTATGCCGTCGACACCAGCAAGGAGGAGGTCAACATCCCACAGGGAAGAGTGGGCGTATTGACCGCGAAAGATGGGGCATCGCTGCGGCCCGGGCAGGCCTTTGCCGATCCCTTTCCGGTGAAGATGGGCAATTTGATGCTCGATGCTGAGACTTTCCTCTTGAATGGCGGGCAACGCGGTCCGCAGCTGACCGTGCTCACGCCCGGCAGATACCGGCTCAATCGCTATCTGTGGGATGTTTCCGAGGTCAATGCCAAGGAAGTGAAGGCCGGCTTCGTCGGCGTCGTCAAGTCGAACGTCCATGCGGACGTCGACTTCGGTACCCTGAAGGCCACCAAGCCGGACAACTGCGATGTCGTCTTGAGCAACAAGCCCGATGATAAGGGCAAGCTCGACGCGCCGATCGTGCCGGTCGGCTGCATCGGGGTTTGGGACAAGTCGCTGCAACCCGGCCGGTACTACTTCAACCCGGATGCGTTCGCGCTGACGGAGATCGATACGCGGGCGCAGGTGTGGACCTATGCCGGGGGCTATCGTCGCGCCAACATCTCGCTCACGGTCGACGCCAAGGGTGAGATTGTGCAGAACCGGACGGAAGTCGAGGTTCCCAAGGACAAGGACAACGCCGACGTGGCGGTGTTCGTGAAGATGGAGGGCTGGGACGTTCCCCTCGAGCTGCGCGTTGTGGCGCAGGTTTCCCCCGCCGATGCATCGTGCGTGGTGGCCGGCGTCGGTACCCTGCAACAAGTCGAAGATCGCGTGCTGACGCCGTCGATTCGCGCCATTACCCGCGACGTGGCCGGTGGCAGCTACGAGATCACAGAGGCCAAGGTGGATGAGAACGGCAAGCCGATCCTCGACAAGGATGGCAAGCCGATCTTCGTGACGGTCAATCGGCCGACCAAGGTACTCGACCTCATCAATCAGCGGCCGCTGATCGAGGGTGAGATCGAGCGCCGCATACGCCCCGAGGCGCAGAAGTCGTGTGTGACCATTCGCGAGGTGCGGTTGGGCGAGCCCGCCATCCCGCCCGAGCTGCTGGTTGCCGTTCGCCGTGAACAGCTCGCAACGCAGTTGGCACGCGCGTTCATTCAAGAAAAGGCCGCCCAGGAGAAGCGGGTCGATTCCGAAAAAGCGAAGGCTACCGCCGACCAGCAGTTCAAATTGGTCGATTCGGAAATCAACGTGCAGCGCTCGGTTCAGAACGCACAGGCTGCGCGCAACGAAGGCCAGGGCGAGCGTGACAAGTTGTCCTTGATTTCCGAAGGCCAGCAGAAGCAGGTGAGCGTGCTCGGGCCGGAGTCGACGGTGAAGTTGCGGCAATTCGAGCTCATGCTCGACACCATCGCCCGGTTTGCCAACGCGCATCCGGAAGTTCTCACGGCGGCCTTGGCCAACGCGCAGAAGTTCGTGCCCAACGTGCAAGTCGGCGGCGGCGGCGAAGAGGGAGTTGGCGGCCTGCTGATGGCCATCCTCGGGCAAAACCTAGCCGCCGGGGCGGCCGTCGCACCGGCGCCGGCCGGCGCGCCCCAGGCCGCCTCGACGCCGGCGCGGCGGTGATGCCGCGCGCAACCCGCCTTGGCAGCCTTAGCCTGGATCGGCAGCGGAGCCTCTGCGCCGGCGAGCGCGCCTTGCAGTAGTCCTTGATCCGGTGAGGACGCCGGGCGGTTGGGGGAGCCGGAACCTGGCCTCCCCAGCGTCACGGGCGCTCCCGCTCTGCAGCAGGCGCGGGCGAGCAGGCGAGTGCGCGTCGGCGCGTGACAGCCGCTCCGCCACTTTGCTTCATGTCGGCTGCCGACATGCTTATGCGGGCTTATTCGAGCCCCTGCCGCGCGTCTGTAGCGGGGGATCCCCGGAGGTTCCCTCTCGCAGCGATGCGCGTGCACTGGCCGAAGAACACAAAGACGCGTGCCCGCCAGCTCCTGGCGAACGCATCCACGCGCGGCGCGAGACGGCAATGCCCCGGCCGCGTCTTTCCAGGGCAGCTGTGCGGATGCTTAGCGACCAAATCTTTGGCAAATCGCCTATGGGCCAGGCAGGAGCCGGTTACCCCGCGCGCATTGGCGCGCCGCCACACGCGGGTATCGAACCGCACATTGCCGCTCGCCTGCTTGCTAACGGTCTGAGAAGGCGCACGAAACCATCGAGCGAGCGGCCCGCGGTCACCCCCGCCAGCGCAACGCGTCGGCAGACGCGCGGCTTTGGCACGCTTGTCGCATGAATGGCCCAAGCGTGCGGCTGCGCAACCAACACAGGGATCCTCCCCGTGAGTTCTTACGCGCAACAGTTGCGCGGGCGGTTCGACGATGCCTGCGGCCCGGATGATGCGGAGCTCCCCGAGCTCCCCTTCGTACGCCAGGTGCTCGGGCGCAAGACCGTGCGCGCGTATACCGACGTTGTCCCGGCGGATGCCCTGCTGGCGCTGTTGTGCGCCGCAGCGCTCAGCGCCTCCGCCAAATCCGACTTCCAGCAAGCCTCGATCCTGAGGGTGCTCGATCCGGGCAAACGGGCGCGCATCGCGGCTTTCTTTCCGGCCATGCCGTGGATCGGCACCGCTCCAGTGTTTTTCGTCTTCCTCGGCGATGCGCGCCGCCTCGAGCGTGTCGGCGAGCTGCGCGGCAAGCCCGTTGCCAACGGCACGCTCGAGGGCTTCTTCAACGCCGCCGTCGATGCGGCCCTGGTGCTGCAGACCTTCGTCCTCGCGGCAGAAAGCGCGGGGCTCAGCTGCTGTCCGATCAGCGTCATCCGCAACAAGGTGGATCAGGTCGCCGAAATCCTAGCGCTGCCCGACAAGGTGTTTCCCGTCGCCGGCCTTTGCGTGGGCTATCCGGCGCGCTCGGGCTTCGTCAGCCTGCGGCTACCGCGCACCCTGACGATGCATCGCGACGCGTACGATGATCGCGCACTTGCCACGGCGATCACCGACTACGACCGCCGCCGGGATGCGCTCCATTCCATTCCGAAGGAGCAGCATCGCTCGCCCGAGGAGTACCCGGCGGTCGATCTCTACGGCTGGTCGGAAGACAAGGCGCGGCAGGCGGCCAAGCCCGAGGGCGCAGCCTTTCCCGTCTTCCTGCGCAAGCACGGGTTCACGTTCGATTGACGGCAACGCGCGCCTCGCGCCGGGCGCGGGGGGCACCCCAGTTACAGAGGAGGTTTGCGATCATGATCACAAGCGCAGTGGCAGCATCACGCTGGGGCTTCGGGCTAAGCGCCCTGGCGGGCGCAATTCTGCTGGTTGGCACCCTCGCGCCCGTGTCGGCGGCCTCGCTCGAGGAAATCAAGCAGCGCGGCTACATGGTCGTGGCGACGGAGGACGATTTTCGTCCCTTCGAGTTCGTCAAGGACGGCAAGCCGACCGGCTTTGATAACGAGCTGGTCGACGAACTGCGCAAAGACGCTCCGTTTGAGATCAAGCAGGAGATCCTGCCGTGGACCGGATTGCTTGCCGGGGTGAGCACGGGCAAATACGACGTCGCCATCACCGCCGCAATCATCACCAAGGAGCGCACGCAGTCGCTCGACTTCACGAGCCCGATTGCCGACGCGACGCACTACTACGTCAAGCGCAAGAACGACACCAGTATCCATGCGATCAAGGACCTGAACGAGAAGACGGTCGGCATTCAGGCGGGTAGCGCGCTTCTTGCGCGCCTGCCGGAGCTCGAGACCATGCTGAAGCAGGACGGCGGCAAGCTCGGCAAAGTGGTCGAATACACCTCCTACCCGGAGGCCTACCAGGATCTGGCGCTCGGGCGCACGGACTTTGTCGTCAATACCATCATCAACCTGAAGGCGCTGGCGGCCGAAAAGCCGAACGTGTTCGAGATCGGCCAGGCGGTGTCGGGAAAGTCCTTCCCGGCCTGGGCGTTGAAGAAGGGCAACGCCGATCTGCTCGCCTACATGAACGCGTTCATCGCCAAGCAGAAGGCCAGCGGCAAGTTCGCCGAGCTGCAGAAGAAGTGGTTTGGTGAGGAGTTTCCGAACCTGCCGCTGAGCTTCGAGCCCGAGTTTTGAGCAGCGCGTAGCAGCGGACGATGAGCGCCGCCGATATCCTCACGATTCTCCAGGGAGCCGCGACGACGGCGACGCTCTCCTGCGTCGGCATTCTGCTGGGGCTGCCGCTGGGCCTGCTGCTGGCCGTGACGCGGTGGGCCGCCCTGCCCGTCGTGGCGCAGCTGGTGACGGTTTACGTGAGCATCCTGCGCGCGACGCCGCTGGTGACGCTGCTGCTGCTGCTGTTCTTTGCGCTGCCCAACCTTGGGGTACCCATTGGCGCCGTCTACGCCGCGATCCTTGCCCTGGTGATGAACACTTCGGCCTTCAACTGCGAGATCTGGCGCGCGGCGCTGATGGATTTTCCAAAAGATCAGTACGAGGCGGCCTTGTCGGTCGGCATGCCCGCGAGCCTGCGGTTTCGCCGCATTGTCCTGCCGCAGGTATTTCGCGTCAGCCTGCCCGCCCTGGTCAACGAGATGTCGCTGCTGATCAAGGTTACCCCGGTCCTCGCCGTGGTCGGGGTCGTCGACATCACGCGGGCGGCGGTGCGCATCGGCGCTGAAACCTACGAACCGCTGCCACCCTTCCTCGTTGCCCTGGCGATCTACATGCCGATCGTCTACGCGATCGTGTCCGTGCAGCGCTGGATGGAGCGCCGCCTCGCGCGGGCGGAGGCGACGGAATGATGCACGATTTCGCCGTCGTGTGGCGCGAACGCGACCTGCTGGCCAGCGGTCTTGAGAACACCATCGTTCTGTCCCTGGTGTCCACTACTGCCGCGCTCGTCCTCGGTGCGCTGGTGGCAACCCTGTTGATGTCGCGGCAGCCCGGATATCGCCGCGTTGCCGGCGGCCTCGTCGATGCGCTGCGCTGCATCCCGTTTCTGCTATTCGCCTACATCGTCTATTACGGCTTCCCCTCGCTCGGCATCAACCTCGACAACTGGCGGGCGGGGCTGGCGGCGCTGACGATTTATAATACCGCGTACATGGCCGAGATCCTGCGCGGGGCCTGGACGGCCCAGCCGCGCGAGCCGATCGATGCCGGCTATGCCTTCGGCTTTACCGGGCTACGCCATTTTCGCCGCATCGTGCTGCCGCCGCTGCTGCTGTCGGCGGCGCCGATGGTAGGCAATCAGATTATCCAGGTGATCAAGGACAGCGCCTTTCTGACGGTGATTGCCTTGCCGGAACTGACCCATGCTGCGAGCTCGATCCAGTCGCGGCACTACATTCCGTTTGCCGCCTTCATCACCGCGGTGCTGCTCTATTGGCTGCTGTGTCTGACCGTGGAGGCAGGTGTCGCTGCGATCGGTCGCCTCGCCGAGGCACGGCGATGACGGCAAAGCTGCCAGCGACGGCGGACGACAGTCGTCCGGTGCTGACCATCGCGCGCATCTCGAAAGCGTTCGGATCGCTGACCGTGCTGGACGACATCAGCCTTCGCGTCTTCCGCGGCGAGACGATATGCCTTCTCGGGCCGTCCGGATCGGGAAAGTCGACGCTGCTCAGATGCATCAATTGGCTGGAACGGCCCGACAGCGGCGAGGTTCACCTCAGCGGCGAGCGCATCGGCGTGACCATGGGCGGGGTGGTGATGAGCGACAGGGAGCTGTCCCGCATTCGCACCCGCATCGGCATGGTCTTCCAGCACTTCGCCCTGTGGCCACACCTGACCGTTCTACAGAACGTGATGGAGGCGCCGGTGCAGGTGCAGCGCAGACCCAAAGGCGAAGTGCGCCAGGAAGCCGAGGCGCTGCTCGCCAAGGTCGGCCTGGTGGACAAGAGGCATGTGTTTCCGGCCAAACTGTCGGGCGGTCAGAAACAGAGGGTGGGCATCGCCCGCGCCCTTGCCATGCGTCCGGAGCTGCTGCTGTTCGACGAGCCGACCAGCGCGCTCGACCCCGAGCTGGTCGGCGAGGTGCTGGTGGTCATGCGCCAGCTGGCGCAGGATGGCATGACGATGATCGTGGTGACGCACGAAATGGGCTTTGCCCGCGAGGCGGCGAGCCGGATCGTGTTTCTGGACCGCGGGCGCGTGGTCGAGACCGCAACCCCGGGGCAGTTCTTCTCGGCGCCCTCGACCGATCGTGCCCGACAGTTCCTGCTCCGCTACGCCGGCAGTGGCGTGCAGCACGGCGCCGGAGACGCGGGATCGTTGAACCGCCAGCAGACGAGGCTCTGAGGACATGGCAACACACTTTCATTTCATGGCCAATGCGCCGAAGCCGGTCGCGCCCTACAGTCATGCCGTGGAGGCCGATGGATTCGTGTTCGTTACGGGACAGCTGGCCACAGACCCGGAGGCGGATGCGCGGCCCCTCCCCGAGGGCATCGAAGCGCAAACGCGCAAGGCAATCTCGGGCGCGTTCTGACGGGCTAGGGCTCGACTTC
>JBPYEF010000076.1:0-8409 GCA_051985875.1 Hyphomicrobiaceae bacterium | reverse complement strand
GATGTTGGAGTGCAGCGTGCGCTCGGCATAGGTCTCAGCCCACGCGCGCGTCGCCGCGGGATCGGCGTACGTTGTGGTCGAGGTGGACACGCGCGTCTCGGCGAACCCCGCTTCTCGAAACCAGCGTCGCATGTGACGCCCGGCATCGGGTTCGCCTCCGTTGCGGTGCGCGAGCGCATAGTAGAGCTCGAGGAAGTGCCGCATCCCCGCATTGTCCGGGAAGAACGTCGTGCCGCCCCAGTCGACTTCGCGCGCACCTACCATTCCCTCGGCCGCCAGCAGCGTGCGTATGCGGCGCAATGCGTCCTGCGGTCGGCGCAAGTGCTGCAGCACCTGGTGCACAAACACGACGTCGAAGCTCTCCGCGGCGAAGCGCGGCTCGTAGACATTGCCAACTTCGAAGGCGAGGTGTTCTGTCCCCGCCTGCGCCGCCAACCCGCGCGCGGTCTCGATCACGCTCGGGGACATGTCGATGCCGATGGTCTTGCCGGGGGCGACGCGCTGGGCGAGGCCGCTGGTAATTGAACCAGGCCCGCAGCCGACGTCGAGCAGGCGCATCCCCGGCCGCAGCAGCGGCAGCATGAAGGCGGCGCATTCGTCGGCCGTGCGCTTGGCGTGATTGGCGACGACCGAGGCATGGTGCCCATGCTGATAGACCTCATCACCCGCTTGCCCCGCGCTCATTGACAAACTCCACTGCTTGCATTGCTTGCGTATCGCGACGAGCCGTGCCGCTTGCCTCGCGACGATGATGCGCGCTGGCGCGCCGCGCAGGGATCGACAGCAAAGCTCGACCGCGTAGTCAAGTTCCCTGCCGCCGGCGCGCATGCCCGTGCTGCGGCGAAGCACCGGCCTTGATGGGCAGCGGGAAATGCCCGCCTCCCCGCGATTGAGGCGCATCCGCAGCTCAAGGGCTGCCCGCGATCCACGGGGCGATGGTGTCGTGCCGCGGCGGCAGGCCGCATGCGGCCGGCGGCCGGCGCGGGTTTCTGAAGGTTGTTGCGTCGCCCTGCTCGGGAGTGCTGGGCGCCTGCGCAGGCGCAGGATGCGCGCCGCGACGCCGCCGCGACGCCGCCGCCTGGGCGCAGCCGTTATGCGCCGCCGTCCCCACGAAACAACGCGTCGGCGCGGCAAAAAAATTGTCCTCGATGTGCGCCGGTTTGTCGACCCAATGCTTGTCTCCAGCGCACCAGCGGCCGACTCGAAAGTCGATCGGTCGCCGCGCGTGCCGGCCCCGCCCTTGCGCCGGCTGTCACCGACGTGCGCGCGCTCAGTGGGCCGCGCTGCTTTGGGACAGCAAGCCTTTGTGCTGGTGACCGGAGCGATTTCCTGCACTACGCTAGCGCTTGCAGTGGGTCCCAGCGGGCTTGGCGCTTGCAGCGGGCTTGGCAGAGCGCCATTTGGCGCACGCGAGATTAGGGAGGAAGGACTGCATGGCAACGACACTGGAAACTTCGGCTATGCGCAAGATCTACCTGCGCCTGCTGCCGTTTGCTGTGCTCTCCTACGTGTTGGCCTACATCGACCGCATCAACGTCTCCTTCGCCGGCCTGACCATGCGCGGCGACCTCGACATGTCCGCCGCGGCGTTCGGCTTCGCCGTGGGAACGTTCTACTGGGGATATTTTCTGTTCGAGGTTCCAAGCAACGTGGTGCTGGAAAAAATCGGCGCCCGCATCTGGATCGCCCGCATCATGATCACTTGGGGCATCTTTGCGGGCTTGACCGCCGCGGTGACGGGCGCGACCAGCTTCGCCGTCGTTCGCTTCCTGCTCGGCGCTGCGGAAGCTGGGTTCTTTCCCGGTCTGGTCCTCTATTTCACCTATTGGTTCCCCAGCCGCCACCACGCGCGCATCGTTTCGGGCTTTCTCATCGGCCTGCCGATTGCCGTTGCAGCCGGCGCACCCGTGTCGACGGCGCTGCTGGGCCTCAATGGCATGTTCGGCCTGAAGGGCTGGCAGATCATGTACCTCGCCGAAGCGATACCAACCGTGATCATTGGCATTCTCACCTTGTTTGTGCTTACCGATCGCCCGGAACAGGCCACCTTTCTGACCTCTGAGGAGCGCGCGTGGCTCGCCGACCGGCTCGCCGCCGAACGCTCGGCAAAGGAGGCGGTGCGGCGATTCACGCTGTGGGAATCGCTCTACAATCCCAAGGTCCTGCTGCTCGCCCTCAACTATCTCGGCATCGTCACCGCCAGCCTTGGAATGCTGATCTTCATTCCTCAGATCATCAAGTCGCTGGGCAACTATAGCAACATGACTGTCGGCTGGCTGACCATGATCCCCTACATCTTTGGCGGCATCGGCATGCTGGTGTGGGGCCGCATTTCCGACCGCATGAATGAGCGGCGTTGGAACCTGCTCGCGGCCTGCGTGGTGTCGACCGCCGGCCTGATCATGGCCGGAGCGACCATGGGTTCGTGGTGGGCGCTGGTCGGGATGTCGATCGCGGCGATCGGCTTCTACGGCTCGAAGGGCCCGTTTTTTGCCATGCCGCCGATGTTTCTCAGCGGCACCGCGCTGGCGAGCGGAATTGCCTGGATCAATTCGATCGGTAACCTCGGCGGCTTCTTTGGACCGTGGTACGTGGGGGCGATGAAGGATCTGACCGGTGGCTTCGCCGGGGGCTTGTTCGGACTGGCGCTGCTGAGCCTGATCGCCTCGCTGGTGTGCGCGTTTTTCCTGCACATTCCTGATCCCAACCGCGCCGCCACCGAGGAAATGGCGACCCCGCCGCTCAGTGCCCGCGCCGGGTAGCGCCCGATCGGCGTGGGGTGCCTTCGCCCGCCGGCGCCGAAGGGGGCAGCGGATGCGATATCATCGCGGGTGTTGCCCGGCGCGTCGCCCCGATGCAGCCGGCGTCGCCGCCGCGGGCCGCGCGTCCGCCGCAGCCCGAGTGCGGCGGGCGCAGGCGGCAACGCAACCCGTAAAGCCGAAGTGCGTGGCTATCCGCGGGACGTCGGCGCGCCATGCTGCCCCGCGAAATACGCCCACTCTGCGATTGCCTTGCGCAATGCCTCGGCATTAGTGTACGGGCGTGAGGGAGAAGTGCGCGGTCATCGATCGCGTGGAGAAGCCTAGCGCCGGGGGAATTGATGTTCACGCGTAGCTCTTCGGCCGAGCCCAAGCCGCAGGCACCGGGCTTTGGCAACGGTGCCGCCGGACGCGGCGTCTCTCCCTCGCCGCGGGTGATCGCGCGCGGCGAAGTCTCGGGCGTCGTCCGTGGCGCCGTCGCCGCTCCGCAGACCTCTTTGCGCGTTGCGATCGTGCACGGCACGCAACGCGACGGCCGCCGCCACAGGGTAGCCGACGCCTCCCGGTTGACGGCCGAGCTTTCCTCCTAGGCCATCAACCAACGCGGCGAGCGGGCGCGGCGCACGGGGGGACGTCCATCGGCCATGCGTATCTTCAAAATCGAATTACCCGCCACAATCGAATCCGTCGATCCCGATATCAGTTTGGCGTCCGATCCCCTGCGCGAACAGCTGCGCCGCGAACTCGATGCCTTGACGCCGGAGCTTGGCGAAGCTGTTCGCCAGCGCGCCATCACCTACTTTCCACCCGAGTTCACCGTGTTCGTGCGCTTCTCTTTCTTCACCACCGCCAATGAGGCGAGAGTGACGCTGTGGGTCGACGACCCGACGGTACGCTGGCCAAGCGGACTGTTTGCGCGCCGCGCCTGGAGGCTGCTGGTACCTGTCGTCACGCACATCGTCCGCGAGGCTTTTGAGGCCCGCGTCAAGTCGATCCGCATCGACGTCGATGAAAAGAAGGCCCGCGTCGCTTCGCTTGCCCCGGCGCGTGCCTGGAACGACCCGCTGATCGTCGCCGTGTTGGTCACCCTGCTCTGGGCTGGATGCTGGTTGATCGTCGCACCCTGGATATCGGCGCTGTTCGGCCGCAGCCACTAGCATGCGCGAGGTGCCGGCGGACCACTCCCAGCAATCCGAGCGATGCGTCGCGTCTGCCCAAACCGTAATCACGGCGTACGCATCGACGCACCGTCTCGGTCTCATGATTGTCACCATTGCGGCGGATGATCCGCGCATTTACGGAACAAAGCTCGTTGGTGCGCACCCATGCGATTTGCAACCCCTGCTCTGCTGATCGCTTTGTTGATCTGCGCATGTCCGCAACAGACGACGGCTAGAGAATTCAAGGTCTCCCACCAATGGCCGGCGGAACGCGACGCACGCGACCAGGCCGTGCGCGTCTTCGCCAGGGAAGTTCAGGCGCGCCTTCCCGGCAGCTCGTTCAAGATCTATCCCGACCTGTCGCTGCATATGAAGGCTGAGGAGCAGTTTGAGGCGCTGCAATCGGGCGCCTTGGACATGAGCATCTACGTGCTCCCCTACGCCGTAAAGAAGGTTCCGGAGTTCTCGCTTGCGGTGCTGCCCGGACTCTACCCGAGCGTCGAAATTGCCCGCGCGCTCAAGGGCTCAAAGGTCGCCGACCAGCTGCAGGCGGTCGCCAACGCGCACGGCGTCCACATCGTCGCCTGGTGGTGGGTCCCGGGGGGATTCGTCACGCGCAACCGGGAGATCGGCGGCCCAGAAACAGTGAGCGGCTTGCGGCTGCGCGGGGGCGATCCCCTGTTCGACCTCATGCTGAAGAACGCCGGCGCCATCCCCGTGGAGCTGACGTCGAACGAAATTTACGCCGCGATGCGCGACGGCAACGTGGACGGGGCGTTGACCTCCTACGAAACGTTCGTCTCCACCAAGATCTACGAGCACGCCAAGTACTTCACCGCCGGCAGTCCGGGGATCTGGATGTTTGCGACACCTTTGCTGATCTCCAAGTCGCTGTGGGACCGCATGTCCGACGCCGAGCAGCAGGCGTTCGAACAGGCGGCCACCATCTCCGAGGAGTACTTCGCGGGCACGCAGCGGGAATCGGAGGACAAGTTCATCCAAGTGTTCACGCGCGCTGGAGCCAAATATCACAAGTTCACGCACGAGGAATACGTCGCGTGGCTCGCGCTGGCGCAGCAGACGGCCTGGAGGAAGTACCTCGAGATCAGCCCGGCGGCTGGAGCGATGCTGATGGAAGTGGTCGAGACGATACTCGACGCGTCACGGTCGCGTTGAGCAGGCTGCAAACCGCCACGGCGGCGGGCCGCCTCCCCTCGGCTACCCGCAGCGATCAACCGCCGCGCCATAGGCCTCAGCGGCGAGCCGCGCACGGGGTAGATGGGTCAGTGCGGACGCCGCACGATGAGCGGCATCGGCTCGTGTCCGTCCAGCGTTTCGACAATCGCCCGCCGCTGCTCGCGCAGGTGCAGTAGTGCCTGTGTCAGTAGCGCGAGCCGCCGCTGCACCTCGAACGACAGATCGCCGTCCTGGGGGAGGCCCGGCAGCAGCGATGCGATTTTTTGGATGTTGCGATCGGCTTCGGCAATGCACTCGTCCGCCTCGGCGAGACCAAATTCGGCCTGAGAAACCATATGCGACGCGACCTTGGATTTGAACTACTTCCCCGCAGTGTATGGGCAGTGTGGGCAGCATCGCGGCCGTAGCGATCACAAATTGTGAACGCATGTTGCGTGCGCGAAAATCCGCATCGGCGCCTACACTTACCAAGGGGACGCGGACGCCGGCGCGGCGCCGGAGGGGGACACGGAGCCCGGCCGGGACGCGTGTCTGGCGGGCGTAGGTCAGCACCGGCAACGGCTGCTTAAAGTGCGGGCGGGCCCTGGACCGGGTGCCCCCCCTGGTGCTATCCCGCCCAATTCGCGGAGAAAGCGATCAGGAGCGGCAGATGCAGGCCATATGGCGCGGCGAAGTGATAGCCGATAGCGATCGAACGCTTGAGATCGGCGGCTACCGCTACTTCCCAAGGCAGGCGGTACGCATGGATATGCTGCGCCCCGTCGCACGGACGACGGACGACCGCGCCTGCCCGCACGGCGTGCAGTTCTACGATGTCGTCGCTGGCGCCGTGCACAGCAGCAGAGCGGCATGGTCCTACGAGGCACCGCAAGGCGCCCTGCGCGCCGTCGATCACTGGATCGGCTTCTGGGAGGACGTCGAGATCGCCTGAGCCCCCGCCTGAGCCCCCGCCTGAGCCCCCGCCCCGGCACGCTGCAACACCCTATCCGATCTCACCGGCGTTCGAGCACCGTCAACCCCCGCCGCCGGTCGATCACATACAGTAGGCCGCGTTCGTCGACGGTGACGTCGTTGCTCGACGTACGACCGCCACCCGCCGGCGGGTCGGGAATATAGTGGGCAACCTCGCGCAGGCAGTGAGGGTCCTTGACGTCGATGATACGCACCCCGTGCGCGAACCAGGCGACCGGAATCTCCGTGCCGGTAACTTTCTCGCAAGGCTGGTGACAGGCGGTCATGGTCGGGTGCTCCCCGCCCTCGATCCCCGGCACCTGGAAGCTGCCGACCGTCACCGGCCGCCGCTCGTCGGTGATGTCGACCATCCACAAAAACGCCGGAACCTCCGTGTTCCGGCGGACCACGTCCTCATCGGCGACAAGGAGGTAGCGGCGGCCGCGGATGGCAAACGGCAGTGGCAGCGCGGTGTGCGTCGGACAGCAAAACGGTGGCGCCCAGTTCAACTGCGAGAGCAATTTGGGCTTGTGCATCTCCTCGATGTCGAGAATGACGAAGCCCCCGAGCCAATAGCTCGTGTACAGACGATTTCCGAGGCGCAGCGGATGGTGGCACCGTCGCGCGGTGTCCGGCCAGCTCGGCTGCTCGCCGCCAGCGGTCCACTGGCCCGGCATCCACCAGCGCCCCACCTCTTGCGGGTGCGCCGGATCGTTGAGGTCCATGATCATGACGATGGTGCCGACGTAGCCCGCAAGCGTCGGCGACAGGTAGGCGTAGCGACCGTCGAAATCGAAGCGGTGCACTCCCTTCCCACTCGTCGTCCAGCGGGAGATTTGGCGAGGACTGCGCGGATCGCTGACGTCGTAAATGCCGATGCCGCCGCTAAGCTCCGGCACCGGCGATGCGCCCTCGGCGATGATCTCGTGGTTGACGACCATCAGCCCATTGGCAACGCGCACTTTGTGTGAATGTGTGCCGGGCGGCATGCCAATGCTGGCGAGCTCGCGGCAGTGCTTCGGGTCGCTGACGTCGACCAGCGACGTGCCGTGTGGGCTTTGCATGTGCCCGATGTAGGCGATGTTATCGTGGACGACGACCTGGCCACCACCGGCGCAGTCGAAGTAGCCGACCTCGCGCATGCCAATACCTGAACCCACGACGCAAACTCCTCGCCAGCAGGGCCGAAGCCCTCGTTACCACGAGCGCGGTCGACGCGCTCCAGACCTCCGCTGCCGCCCGTACCAACGTCTGTGGCAGCGGCAGCAGCGCGGTTAACCCCGCTCCCGCCACGGCCGCGGGCCGCTCGCCGGGAAGCCGAAGTCGCGCGGAACGAGGCCCGCATGGAACCACATCATGAAGCTGTAGATGTCGTAAACCGGCAGCCCATAGCGGTCACGCAGCGCCCGCGCATAGGGTACCATGTTGGTACACTCGAGCAGGAACGCGACGATCTCAGCGTGCCTCTGCAACAGCCTCCCGCCGGCGTCGAGAACGTCCTGCTCCGCGGCCGCCACGTCCATGCTCGGCTCGTTGCCGAGCAGCACGCGCGTCAGCTCGCGCCCCGCCTCGGTGCCGGCGATCGGAATGGAGGGATCGACGCCGATCGCGGCCAGATGGTCACGGCTCAAGGCGGCGGCGCTGACAGTGATCACGCCGACGCGCTTGCCGGGCTGGAGGGTGCTCTCGATCATCGCGATCTGCATCAGGCTTGAGGTAGCGACCGGCACCGCAACGGCGGCGGCGAGCTCTTTCTGGTACAGGGAGAGGAAACCGCAATTGGTGGTAAGCCCATCGGCACCTGCCGCCACAACCTCCTCGGCGGCGGCGATAAACGTAGCAAGCAGGCCGTCCGCCCTCTCGTTCACCACGCGCTGCGGCGTGGCACCGCTGACGACCTTGTAGAGGACCGGAAACGGCCACGTCTGGGCATTGCCCATGTCGCCGGGAATGCGCGGGAAGCGCGCCTCGAGCATCAGGATGCCGAGGCGCGCGCCGTAAATGGCCTTGCCGCCGTGCGCGATCCGCGCTCCGCGCTCGCCGTTCATGGCGCGCCCCCGGCGAGCGCGTGCCCAGAGCCATGCCCGGGCCTGACGCGGGCGCGCGCACACCCGCTGTGCGCCGGCAGCAGCACCGGTCGTACCCCTTCGCGCCCCCTGATCGACCCTTCGCGCATCACCGCCACCTTAACCGCTCCAGGGCAAACCCCCTTACGGAAACCCGATCGACCACCCGACGCCTAGCATGGGAATGCCTGCCGCGGCCAGGCCGACGCGCGGCATCGGCCGGCTCGGCGCCGGCAGGCCCCCCACCCGACAGGGATGCACATTCCTTTGCCGATC
>JBPYEF010000075.1:0-4134 GCA_051985875.1 Hyphomicrobiaceae bacterium | reverse complement strand
CAGGCGATGCTCACATCGCCCCCTTCGCTCCTTGCAAGAATCTTCTCGACGTGGCGATGCGCGTCGAAGTGCTGCTCTTGCGCGCTGCTAAATACCTGCACGACCCGCCTCCCTGTCCTGCAAAGCCGCCCTGCGGTGAAAGGTTTGGCCGGAAAACTCTGCCCGAACCCGGGGCCGCGCCGCAAGACGTGCCAGCGATGCTGGCGACAAGAAGGCATGAGTGCCGCGCGGGCGATGCCAGCCCGCGGCAGGGGTGGGGACAACCGCGCCGGCGAAGCGCTCGGGCACGGCGAATCGCCTAAGAGTCGCGCCCCCTAAGCCGATTCTGGGAGTGGTGCCAGCAACTTGCCGGTGTTTATGCAGCGCCTATGAGGAGGCGTCGTTCCCCGCCTAGAGAAAATATGGCCGCAACGCTACATCCCCTGGTCGATCGTGCCCAGCAGCCATCCGGAGTGAAGACGGTGCCTTCTTCCACCCTCCGAGCAGCAAATGTCCCGCGCTTGAGCGATCTGCCGCTCAGCCAGGCCAGCAGGTCCTATTTCATCCTTGGCCGGAATGCGCGCGGCCTGTGGGTCATCCGGGAGAACACGGGACGCAGCGGTGGCGTATTCCTGTCCCGCGAGGCGGCCCTGCGTTTTGCGCGCCTCGAAAGCCCCAACGCGCACTTTGCCGTTGTGCACGTGCCCGAGGTCGTGGAGTTCGACTATGCGGCTTAACATCTACGATCAATTCATCATCGGGGTGGTGCGGCCCTCAGGCGGCTGGTCGAAAGGCCGGCCTATCGCCTTCATCGAGGACGCGGAGAAGTGCGCACCCCTGTTCGACCTGCTGCTGCCCAACGATCTCGACGAAGACGGGATGGCGCGCTACGTCGGCGACAAATTCTCGGCATTCCGACAAGCGGGGAAGACCGTCGCGGTGCTGCCTCCGCACGCGGCGGGTCGATTCGCCGGTGCACCCACGTGCCTCCCGCGGCGCTGCGCCGATTGACCGGCGGCCGATGCCCCCGAGCGACCCTTGGGCGGCAATCCGCCGCCGCGCGCGCGAAAGAACCGGCTGTTGCCGGGGATCATACCCGGCTAGAGCGCCAGCCTTTGCCGAGGCTTAGGCAAGCCCCCGCGGCGAAACGCCCCCCCGGCGGGAAGGCAGCTGCCGCAACAACGCGCACCGATGGTTATGTTATTTTCCTATGGTGCCATGCTAAAGCGTGGGACGACAGGGCGTTTGTGCTACAGGCAGCAGGGGCTCGCAGTCGGGGGCCCCGGACGTGCCTGCGGTGTGCTGCGGGGCGCTCTCGACCGCGAGCTACTTCTCAATCTGCGCATGCGCATGGCCCATCAATCGGCGGCACCTTCCAGAACCGTTGAAGCACCGGCACGGCGGTTTTGGCCGCTCGCGCTCGGTGCCCTCGGCGTCGTCTACGGCGATATCGGCACCAGCCCCATTTACGCGTTTCGCGAAGCGGTTGTGGCCGCAAGCGGGGAGGTGGGTGTCGCGTCGGACGACGTGCTCGGCATCTTGTCGCTCATCATCTGGTCGCTGTTCCTGCTCGTCACGCTCAAGTACGTGTTCGTCCTCCTGCGGGCGGATTTCAACGGCGAGGGGGGTACGTTTGCGCTGATGGCGCTCGCGCAATCTGTCGCGCAGCGCAGCCGACAGGTGATCTTGTTGCTTGGCATCGCCGGCGCGTCTTTCTTGTACGGAGATGCGGCAATCACGCCGGCTCTTTCCGTGATTTCCGCGGTAGAGGGGCTGAAAGTCATCACCCCGGCGTTCGAGAAGGCCGTCGTGCCGCTGTCATTGGCGGTCCTGATCGCCCTATTTGCCATGCAGAGCCGGGGCACGGCCAAGGTGGCGGCGCTGTTCGGTCCGGTGATCCTGCTGTGGCTTGCGGTACTCGGGGCTACGGGGTTTGTCTGGATCGCAGCCGAACCGCGCATCCTAACCGCGTTCAATCCGAGCTACGGCGTTGCCTTCCTGCTCCGCAATGGGTTCATCGGCCTGACGGTCCTCGGCCTTGTGTTCCTGGCCGTGACGGGAGCGGAGGCATTGTACGCCGACCTTGGTCACTTCGGAAGGAAGCCGATCCAGGCGGCCTGGCTGTGCGTAGCCCTGCCGGCGCTCACCCTCAACTACTTAGGCCAGGGCGCCCTGGTACTGACGCGCCCGCAGGCGATTGAAAACCCGTTCTTCCTAATGTGCCCGAATTGGGCGCTGTGGCCGATGGTTCTCCTGTCGACGTTGGCGACGGTCATTGCCAGTCAAGCGGTAATCACCGGCGCGTTCTCGCTCACCCGCCAGGCCGTGCAGCTCGGGCTGCTTCCGCGGATCGGCATTCGCCACACGTCGGGAGAGATGGCCGGCCAAATCTACCTGCCGCGCGTCAACTGGCTCCTGCTGATTGGCGTGCTGCTCCTGGTGGCGATCTTCAAGAGCTCAAGTGCGCTCGCGGCCGCGTACGGTGTCGCGGTTACGGCGACTATGATCACCACCTCGCTGATGGCCTCTTATGTTTTCTGGAGACGCTGGCAGTGGCCGGTGTGGAAGGTTGCCGGGCTGCTTGTTCCGCTGCTGCTCATCGAGCAGGTGTTCTTCGCGGCCAATGTCATAAAGATCCTCGAGGGTGCGTGGGTGCCGTTGGCGATCGCCATCTCGCTCATGCTCGTCATGCTCACCTGGGTTAAGGGAACAGCCATCCTGAACGCGATCGCGGGTAAGGAGAACGCGACGCTCGACTGGCTGGCCAGCACGCTCGACAAGAAGCCTCCCCACCGCGTCAACGGCACTGCGGTCTTCCTGACGGGCAACCCGCGGGAGGCACCTTCGGCGCTGCTGCACAACCTCAAGCACAACCACATGCTGCACGAGCGCAATATCGTGCTCACAATCAAAACCGCAGAGGTGCCGCGTGTTCCCAACAGCGAGCGTGTACGAGTCGAGAAACTGACCGAGACGTTCACCAGCGTTACTCTCACCTACGGGTTTATGGAGACGCCGAGCGTCAAGCAGGGACTGGCGTGGTGCCGCCGGCGCGGGCTCAATATCGACCCGGGATCGACGTCGTTCTTTCTGTCACGTCGGGTGATACGGCCGACCTCGCGCTCGCGGCTCCCCTACTGGCAGGAGATGCTGTTCATCTGGCTCGCCTACAGCGCCGAGGACGCCTCGGCCTATTTCCAAATTCCGTCCGATCGGGTGGTCGAAATCGGCGCCCAGGTGACCATCTGAGGCGCGCGCGCCGAGGAAGGTGCCCGCGCCAGAAACCCCTCAGCAGGCCTGTGCCGCGATCGATCGCCATTGCGACGCCTGCGGGCGGGCTGTGTGCTAGGGCGCAGCAGAAATCCCGGGCGATGATTCGCTGTGCGAGCCGGATTCCACCCTCGCGAGCGCCACCCGGCAAGCCGATTGCCGCGCCCGCGAGCGCCGACGCGTCGCGGGCAAGTTCGAGGCCCGCGGCGATGCGCGCAAGTTTGGGCAAAACCCCCCGATTCGGCTGTCCTTGCGCGCTGGCCTGCCGTATACCCGCGGGGCATCGCGCCTGGGGCGGCAGCAGACGAGCAGCCAACGACAAAACCAACCACAAAGGGGTGCAGGGATGCGCTTCGTCGGCCTCTGTTGTGGCATCGTGCTTGCGCTCGCCCTACCGGCGACGCTCGCCGGGCAGGCCGTCGGTCCACAATCGAGCGAGGTCGCCTCGGGGAGCAAGGTGGCCTCGGTGGGCAAGGTGCCCGTGCGGAGCAAGAAGAAGGTTGCAAAGAAGCCAACCGGCCCGTCGGCCAAGGAGCTATTCTCAGCCGTCAAGGCACCCGCAGCGGAGGCGGCGCGCTCCATCGGCTTTTATGCCAAGGGGTGCCTTGCCGGCGCCAAGGCCCTTCCGATCGATGGCGCCGCGTGGCAGGCCATGCGTTTGTCGCGCAACCGCAACTGGGGACACCCCAACCTGATCGCTCTCATCGAGAATCTGGCCGTCGAAGCGCGCGCACACGATGGCTGGCCGGGCCTGCTGGTTGGCGACATTTCCCAGCCGCGCGGCGGGCCGATGCCGTCGGGCCACGCCAGCCATCAGGTCGGGCTCGATGCCGATATTTGGTTGACGCCGATGCCCGAGGAGCGCTTGTCGGCCCAGCAGCGCGA
>JBPYEF010000074.1:0-6558 GCA_051985875.1 Hyphomicrobiaceae bacterium | reverse complement strand
CGAATGCTTGCCGCCCCGGCAACCAAAACCGGGCCCGTCCGCGCACCGGCGTCGGCGCACCGGCCGCCGGCCACGTCGCCCCCGGGTGCGGGGCGCAGCGGACGGCGCGCGCCTGACGCCCTCGGTCGGACTCTGCGCTAGCGCACCCGGGCCGGGCTGGCAGCGCCCGCCGCCCGGGTCGGCCATCCGCGCCCATGCTTTGCGAGCTGGCTTTACGAAATTGGCTTTGCAAGCTGGCTTTGCGAGCTGGCAACATTCGGCCGCATTGCCGGCGCACAGGCGGCGCAATAAGGCTTCCCGCGTACCGCTCTGAGCAACCCTGCGGAGGACATCTCCATGGCGATTAGCAAGGATGCTTTCCTCGCCGCCCTCAATGAGAGCATTGCAACATCGCGTCGGGTGGATGAGCCCTACCGCCACTTTATTTTGCAACACTGCGTGCCCGCGGATGGCATCGACGCGATGATCGATCTGCCGTTCCCGGCTCCGGATCTCGGCGGCGTGTCCGGCAAGCGCGAAATCCACAACGCCACGCGCAAGTACTTCGACGTCGAGAACAGGGGCAGGTTCCCGGTGTGCGAGGCATTCTGCCAGGCGCTCCAGGACCGTCAAATCACCGACGCGATCGCCGCTCGCTTTCAGGCCAAACTAGCCGGCTGCTACTTGCGCGTCGAATACGGACAGGACACCGACGGCTTCTGGCTCGAGCCGCACACCGACCTCGGCGTCAAGACCTTCACCATGCTGCTCTACATCTCGAAACATCCCCAGCACACCTCCCTCGGCACGGACATCTACGACGCCGACAAGCAGCACGTCGACCGCTCTCCGTTCGCCTGCAACACAGCAATGGTGTTCATCCCCTCGAGCACGACCTATCACGGCTTTGAGCCGCGCAAGATCGAAGGCGTGCGCAAGTCCGTGATCATCAACTACGTGACCGATGCGTGGCGCGCCCGCGAGCAGCTGGCCTTTCCGCAGCAGCCGGTCGCGGCGTAAAAAGTGCGTCCGCCGTCGTCGAGCAAGCGCGGTCAGCTTTGCGCGAAGCGGTAACGCACCCGGCGCCCGGTCAATCCCTCGACCGCAGCGAGGATTGCATTGACGTCCAAGCCGTAGTGGCCATAGAGCTCGGGAATTGAGCCCGACTGTCCGAAGTGCTCGACACCAAGCGCGCGCACGCGGTGGCCCTGCACGCCGCCGAGCCAGGACAACGCCTCCGGGTAGGCATCCGTGACGGTCACCAGCACCGCATCGCGCGGCAAAGCCGCGAGCAGCTCCTCGACCTGCGCCCGCGCCTGCGCACGACCCTGCTCGCGCGCGCGCTGCGCCGCGTGCCAGCCCGCGGAAAGTCGGTCCGCGGAGGTGACGGACAGCACACCCACGCCCCTGTGGTCCTCGCCGAGCAGGCCGGCCGCGGCGATCGCTTCCGGCGCCACGGCCCCGGTGTAGACAATGGCCAGATCGCTTCCCTGCTCCGGGCGGCGCAGCCAATAGCCGCCGTCGATGATGGCACTGCGCAGCTCGGGCGAGAGTGCACGCGGGAGCTGTTCAATTGGGCGCGTCGACAGGCGCAAATAGACCGATCCGCCCTTTTCGTCGCGGTGCCAACGCTCTTCGGCCTCCTCCTCGGCGTGGCGCTGGATGTAATCGAACGCCCACTGCATGATCACCGCCAGCTCATCGACGAAGGCCGGCTCGAAGGCGGCAAGGCCGTCCTGCGCCATGCCGATCAGCGAGGTGCCAATCGACTGGTGCGCGCCGCCCTCGGGCGCCAGCGTCACCCCCGCCGGGGTCCCGACGACGATGAAGCGCGCATCCTGGTAGCAGGCGTAGTTCAGTGCATCGAGCCCGCGACACACAAACGGGTCATAGAGCGTGCCGATCGGCAGCAGCCGCTCGCCAAATAGCGAGCTCGACAAGCCAAGGGCCGAGAGCATCAGAAACAGGTTCATCTCGGCAATGCCGAGCTCGAAATGCTGCCCGCGCGGCCCCATCTCCCAGCGCTGCGGCGACATCACGCCGCGCTCGCGAAACAAATCCTCCTGGCTCGCCATGGAAAACAGACCGCGCCGGTTCACCCATGGCCCGAGATTGGTCGACACGGTGACATCCGGCGAGGTCGTGACGATGCGATCGGCGAGCGGACCTCCGGCCCTGGCGATCTCGTCGAGGATGCGCCCGAAACCCGCCTGGGTCGACGCCTGGCCCTTGGTGGCAATGGTCGGAAACGGCTCAACCGGGATGCGCGCGCTGAGCAGCCGCCGCGCGCCGCGGGCGATGAACGGCACGCCCTCCAGGAATTGCTCCACCTCGTCCTGCGCCAGCTCGAGCCCGGCGTACTTGCTCCACTCCTCGCCTGCGCGAATGCTTTCGCGGGTGCGCAATTCCTCGATCTGCGCCCGCGTCATCAGCCCCGCATGATTGTCTTTGTGGCCCTGGAACGGCAGGCCGAAGCCCTTGATGGTGTAGGCAATGAAGCATACCGGGCGCTGCGTTGGCACGGCCTCGAAGGCCTCGAGGATGGCCTGCAGGTCGTGGCCGCCGAGGTTGGTCAGCAACCGGGCGAGCGCGCGGTCGTCGTGCCGGCGCACGATTGCCAGCGTCTCGGGATGGTCTTTGAGATCCTCGCTGAGCTGGCGGCGAAAGGCGGCGCCCCCCTGAAACACCAGGGCGGAGTAGAGCATGTTGGGGCAGTCGTCGATCCACTGCTTCAACCGCGCCCCCCCGGGCTCGGCAAACGCCGCCTCGAGCAGCTTGCCGTACTTGATCAGAACGACGTGCCAGCCGAGGTTTTCAAACAGGCCAACCATCTTCATGAACAGCCGGTCGGAGACGACCGAATCCAGACTTTGGCGGTTGTAGTCGATCACCCACCAGCAGTTCTGCACGCCGTGCTTCCAGTACTCGAGCAGCGCCTCGTGCACGTTGCCTTCATCGAGCTCGGCATCGCCCATCAGCGCGATCATGCGCCCCTTCGGCCAGCTGCGGCTCCACCCCTTGGCGTGCACGTAGTCCTGGACGAGGCTCGCAAACCCCGTCGCCGCCACCCCTAGTCCTACCGAGCCGGTCGAGAAATCGACGTCGTCTCCATCCTTGGTGCGCGAGGGGTAGGACTGCGCCCCACCGAACGCGCGAAAGCCCTTCAGGCTGTCGAGGCTCTGGTTGCCGAGCAGATACTGGATGGCGTGGAACACCGGACTGGCGTGCGGCTTGACGGCGACGCGGTCCTGAGGCCGCAGGACGTGGAAATAGAGCGCGGTCATCAGCGTGACCAGGGACGCCGAAGAAGCCTGGTGCCCGCCGACCTTCACGCCATCGCTGCGCTCGACCTCGTGATTGGCGTGATGGATCATGTAGGTCGACAGCCACAGCACCTTGCGCTCCAGCTGGCGCAGGATGTCGAGCGTCGCGAGCCGCGGCCGTAGCAGCGTTTCCATCAGGTCATGACTCTCCTGGCATCCGCGAACGGCGTCGGCGCTTCGACGCGCGCGCGAGCTCGCATCGCGCCGCCGATCGGCAGGGCTTGCCGCCTCACAGCCCTTCTCCGCACCCGCACCCCGCCAGTCTAGCACCCGCGCAACCGCGACGCGACGCTTGCCAGCGCCGCGTAGGCACGGGTGCTGCTGCCAACCATCGCGCCGGGGGATCCGACCTTGCAGCTACCGCTTTTGCGGGGCCGCAACGCACACCCGATACAGGCCCCATCAACGCCTCCTGGCATCAGCGCCGACCCGCGGTGCTGTTGCCGAGAGCAACGGCGAAGCCGGCCCGCTTCAAACTCTCGACCGCGTCTTCCAGATGCCGCCGGTCGCGGGTCTCGATCACCAGATCGAGCATGGCGTGCTTGGCGGGAAGATCGGAGAACACGCGCTGGTGCGCCACCTCGACGATATTGGCGCCGACGCCGGCGAGGACATTGGCGACCTTGGCGAGCGCGCCCGGCCGGTCGACCAGGTCGATGCACAACTGCGTCAGGCGCCCCTCGCGCGCCAGCTCCCGTGTCAGCACGCTGGCGAGCAAGCGGGTGTCGATGTTGCCGCCGCTGAGCACCAGGCCGACGGCGCGGCCGGCAAACGCCTGCGGTAGCTTCAAGGCCGCGGCTAGCCCCACCGCGCCGGCCCCCTCGACCACGGTCTTCTCGATGTTGAGGAGCAGGCTCACCGCATGCTCGATCTCCGCTTCGCCGACCAGGACGATGTCGTCGACCAATTGCTCGACGATCGCGGTGGTCAGCCTGCCCGGATCCTTCACGGCGATGCCCTCAGCCAGCGTATCGCCCTCGATCGCCAGCTGCGTTCCGCGCGTCGCATTGTACATCGAGGGATAGAGAGCGCTCTGCACGCCGATCACGCGCATTCCCGGACGCACCGCCTTGGCGGCAATGGCGACCCCGGAGATCAGCCCGCCGCCGCCGATCGGCACGATGAGGGTGTCGATCTCCGGAGCGGCCCCGAGCATTTCCAGGGCAATCGTGCCCTGCCCGGCGATGACCAGAGGATCATCGTAGGGATGAATGAAGGTCAGCCCCTTCTCATCGCCGTGCGCGCGCGCGAATTGCGCGGCTTCTTCGACGGTCTCCCCGAACAGGACCACCTGCGCGCCGTGGCCGCGGGTGTTGGCAACCTTCACGGTCGGCGTGTTCACGGGCATGACGATGGTCGCAGGAATGGCCATGCGCTGCGCGTGATAGGCGACGCCCTGCCCGTGATTGCCGGCGGACATGGCAATCACGCCGCGGCGTCGCTCGGTCGGCGTCAGCGCCGTAAGCCGGTTCAGGGCACCGCGCTCCTTGAACGACGCCGTGAACTGCAAATTCTCGAACTTCAGCCACACCTTGCAGCCGACGATGCTCGACAAGGTGCAGCTGAAGTCGCAGTCGGTCTCGACGATGGCGCCGCGCAGTCGCGCCTGCGCGGCCGCGATGTCGTCGAGCGCGACTGGAAGCTTGGCGTTAAGCTTGGCGCTCGGTTTGCGAGCGGCGGAGATTTTGCGCACGGCCATGACCTGTTCCCATCATACTCTAGGCCACGGCTATCGGCCTGTCCCGCCGTTGCGGCAGCGTGTGCCCGATGCACGGCCGGACCGGCTTGCTGCGCAAACGGAAGGCCGGAGCGCACGCCCGTCACCGATCAGGGCCACAAGACCAGACCAGACCCAGACCAGGCCAGACCAAAGTCCATGCCAGCGCCAGGGCCAGTACCCGGGCCAGTACCCGGGTACCCGGGCCAGGGCCAGTACCCGGGCCAGTACCCGGGCCAGGACCAGGCGCAGGTGGAGCGCGCGCCCGCAGTCCCACCCCGCCGCCTGCCCCCTGACAAAGATCGCCCCTTTGGCGATGAGTCGCCTCGCAACCCTCTAGCAAGGAGACGCGCGCAAATGGCCAAGGTGGCGTGGATCGGTTTGGGCGTGATGGGCTATCCCATGGCCGGTCATATCCGCAGCAAGGGCGGTCACGAGCTGACAGTGTACAACCGCACGGCCGCCAAGGCCGAGGCCTGGGCCAGGGAGTATGGCGGCAAGGCCGCAGCGACCCCTGCCGAGGCGGCGGCCGGGGCCGACTTTATCTTTTGTTGTGTCGGCAACGACGATGATGTGCGAGCGGTCACGCTCGCAGAAGGTGGCGCCTTTCGCGGCGCCAAGCGCGGAGCAGTGTTCATCGACAACACCACGGCATCCGCGACCATCGCGCGCGAGCTCCATGCCGAGGCGAAGGCCAAGGGCTTCGACTTTCTCGACGCGCCGGTTTCCGGCGGCCAGGCCGGCGCGCAGAACGGCGTGCTCACGGTGATGGTGGGCGGCGAGCAAACGCCGTTCGACAGGGCGCAGAAGGTCATTGCCCACTATGCGCGCTCGATCACGCTGATCGGCCCGCCGGGCGCCGGGCAGCTGACCAAGATGGTCAACCAGATCTGCATTGCCGGACTGGTGCAGGGGCTCGCGGAGGGCATCCACTTCGCCCAGAAGGCCCGACTCGACCTCGGCAAGGTTATCGAGGCCATCTCCAAGGGGGCTGCGCAGTCCTGGCAGATGGAGAACCGCTGGAAGACCATGAACGAGGGCAAGTTCGACTTCGGCTTCGCCGTCGACTGGATGCGCAAAGATCTCGGCATCTGCCTGGCGGAGGCCAAGCACAACGGGGCGAGCCTGCCGGTCGCGGCGCTCGTCGACACGTTCTATGCGGACGTGCAGAAGATGGGCGGCCGTCGCTGGGACACCTCGAGCCTGATCGCGCGCCTCAACCGTCCTTCGTGACGCCGGAGGCCTCCGTGGTGTGCTGCAAAAAGAGCTGCAGCGCATCGGGGGTATCGACGTCGAGGAAGATCGCATCGCTGCCGATCGCGACCTCCCTGACGTCGGCCGCGTAGGTGGCAAGCAGCTGCTTGGCGCCGACGTCGCCCTCAAGCGCGAGGATCTCGGGTATACGGGCCGCTGGCCACAGCACGGGGTTGCCGCGCCTGCCCGCGTGCGTCGGCACGATGATCGCACCGGGCGCATACGCGGCAAGCAGCCGATCGATATGCGCCGCGGTAATCCCGGGCATGTCCCCGAGCAGCACCA
>JBPYEF010000073.1:0-8286 GCA_051985875.1 Hyphomicrobiaceae bacterium | reverse complement strand
CAGGCGCACCTCGCCGCCGACGATGCGTCCCGGCGGCTCGAGAAGGCCGATGATGGCGGCGCCGGTCATCGACTTGCCGGCACCCGATTCGCCGACGACGCCGAGCACCTCGCCGGCGCCGATATCGAAGGACACCGCGTCCACCGCGGTCAGCGTACCGCGCCGCGTGGCAAAGGCGACCTGCAAGCCGCGAACGGACAGGACCGGCGCACTCACGGCTGTCCGGGCGCGATTGCGCCGCCCCTGGGGTTGGCGCGCAACCGATCGCCGCAGCTTCCCCGTCGCGTTGCACATTCGCGGCACCCGGTCGCGACCGTGTGCCCTTGCGACCGTCGCGCGCGCTGCCGCTCAGGCCCGCTCATACCCCTCTCCGCTCACCGCAACTTAGGATTAAGCGCGTCCCGCAGCCAGTCGCCGAGCAGATTGACGGCCAGGGCCAGCATGGCGAGCGTCAGGCCAGGGAACGCCACCATCCACCACGACCCCGAAAACAGATACTTGTTGCCGATCTGGATCATGGTCCCGAGCGAAGGCTCGGTTGGCGGCAGCCCGACGCCGAGGAACGACAGCGTCGCCTCGGTGATGATCGCCAGCGCCAGATTGATGGTCGCGATCACCAGCACGGGGCCGAGCACATTGGGCAGAATGTGCTGAAACATGATTTTTCCCGGGCCAATACCGATCAGACGCGCCGCCTCGACATACTCCTTATTGCGCTCAACTAGCGTCACGCCGCGCACGGTACGCGCATACTGCACCCAGAAGGAAAGACCTATGGCGACCACCAGGATCCAAAACTTGCCGGCTGCAACGGAGTAGTTCTTGGTGATCGACAGCGCCACGCCGTCGATCAACAGCGCGGTCAGAATCGCCGGGAATGTCAGCTGCACGTCGGCGATGCGCATGATCGCACTGTCGATGCGTCCTCCCGCATACCCCGCCCACAGCCCGAGCGACAATCCGAGGCCCATGGCCAGCAGCACCGAAGAGGCGCCGATCAGCAGGGAAGAGCGCGTGCCGTAGAGAATGGTCGAGAGAATATCGCGGCCCTGATCGTCGGTGCCGAGCAGAAACCGCCGCTCTCCGCTCTCCTCCCAGGCCGGCGGCGTATCGGCATCGAGCAGGCTCACGGACTTGAGATCGTAGGGATCATGCGGCGCAATCACCGGCGCAAGCAGGGCCGCCGCCAGCATCAGCAGCGTCAGCAGTGCTGCCGCCATGACCAATCGGGAGGCGAGGAAACTGTGCAGCAGGTCGCTGTCGAGAAATGCCGCAAGGCGCGTGCGCCGGACCGGGTCGGCCGCCGGCGCGCCACGCTCGAGGGGTCGACTCACGCTCGACGGACTGCCGGCATCGGTCATCGCCGTCACGCGCCTCGCGCATTAATGCGAATACGCGGATCGATGCGCACGTACACCAGATCGACGATGAAATTGATCAGTACGAACAGCGCCGCAACAAGCAGCAAATATGCTGCCATCACGGGGATGTCGGCATTCTGCACCGCCTGAATGAACATCAGCCCCATGCCCGGCCATTGGAACACGGTTTCGGTGATGATGGCGAAGGCGATGATGGCGCCGATCTGCAGGCCGATAACGGTGATCACCGGCACCAGCGTATTCTTAAGGGCGTGCCCAAAGTTGATGGCCCGCTCGGGCAATCCTCGTGCCCGGGCGAACTTGATGTAATCGGTGCGCAGCACCTCCAGCATCTCGGAGCGCACCAGGCGCGTCACCAGCGTCATCTGGAACAACCCAAGCGTAATCGCCGGCAGCACCAGAGCTTTGATGCCCGAGGCGGTCAGCAGCCCGGTGCTCCAGGCGCCGATCCGGACCACGTCACCGCGCCCGAACGAGGGCAGCACGGAGAGCTTCACGGCGAATACGTAGATCAGCAGAATGCCGATCAGGAAGGTCGGCAGCGACACGCCGATCAGCGATACTGCGAGAAACAGCTTGGCGAGCCAGCGGTCGCGATGAATGCCGGTGTAGATGCCCATCGGAATGCCCAACGAGACGGCGAACAAGGCGGCGGCCGCGGCGAGCTCGAGCGTCGCGGGAAAGCGCTCGGCGATGATCGCCGTCACCGGCCGCTTCATCTGATAGGAGATGCCGAAATCGAAGCGGGCGGCCGCGGCAACGAAGCGGCCGAACTGGAGCACTATCGGGTCATCGAGGCCGAGCTCCTGGCGCAGCTTCTGGCGATCCTCAAGCGAGGTATCCTGGCCGACCATCTGACTGACCGGATCGCCGACGAAGCGGAACAGCACGAAGGCGAGCAGGGCTACGGTCACCATGACGAAAGCCGCCTCGAACAGCCGGCGAATGGCAAACGCGAGCATGACCGAAAATTATCGCTCGCGCCGGCGCGCGCGTCGCGCCGGCCCATGCACCCAAAAGCGCGTCATTGCATGGTCGCCCAGTAGAAAAGAATCTGATTGTCGGCGCGCTGCACGATGTTGACCTTCTTTGATACGCCCCAGCTCAGCAACTGCTGATGCAGGGGAATGACGCCGGCCTCCTCGTGGTTTATCCGGAACGCCTCGGCGATCAGCTCGTCGCGCTTCTTGCCGTCGGTTTCGACGAGAATCCGCTTGTTGAGCTCGGTGATGCGCGGATTGCAGTAACCGCCGAAGTTGAACGGCCCACCGTTGCCGTTGGCGTCGCGGCAACCGAGGATGTTCTCGATTACATTCCAGCTGTCGAGCGATCCGGGGGTCCAGCCCAGCAGGTTGAAGGACGAATTGTACTTTTCGCTCGGGCCGGCCTTGGCAAAGTATTTCGCCTTCGGCATGGAATTGAGCTTCACCCTGATATCGATGCGCGCGAGCATTTGCGCAATCGCTTGGCAGATGGCCTCATCGTTGACGTAGCGATCGTTGGGACAGTCCATCTCCACCGCAAACCCGCTTGCGTATCCGGCGTCGGCGAGCAGCTTCCGGGCCGTGGCGATGTCGAACGGATAGCGGCTGAATTCTCCAGCCCTCGCATACAGCAGCGGCGAGATCAGCAGCGCCGAATTGACGGACATGCCGCGCATGATCTTGTTGTGGATCGCCTCGATGTCGATCGCCTGGTAGACGGCCTTGCGGACGCGCGCATCCTTGAACGGATTTTTCCCCTTGACGTCGGAATACAGCAACTCGTCGCGGAAAGAGTCCAGGTTGAGGAAAATGGTGCGCAATTCCGGTCCGGTCAGCACCGAGACGTTGGGGCTGCTCTTGACGCGCTCGATGTCCTGAACCGGAACCGGATCCATCATGTCGATGTCGCCCGCGAGCAGCGCAGCGACGCGCGTCGCATCGGATTTGATGGTCTGGAACACCACCTCATCGAGGTTGTGCTCCTTCTTGCCCCACCAGTTCGGATTCGGCTTGAAAACCGTCTTCACGCCGGGTTCGTGGCTGACGACGATGAACGGACCGGTGCCGTTGGCCTTGAGCGCGAACGGATTGAGCGATGTCGCGGTCGCGAGCTGAGCCTGCGTCGCGCCGTTGGCCTCCGCCCATTTCTTGGACATCATGTACCAGGTGTCCCATTCGGCGTGCAGAATGGGATTGGGCGAGGCCAGCACGAAATCCACCGTGTAGTCGTCGACCTTCACCGCCTGCATGTCGGCTGGCGCGCGCGTCTTGATTTGCGAACCGGCGCTGCGCATGCGTTCGGTCGAGAAGATGACGTCGTCGGCGGTGAAGTCCTCGCCATTGTGAAACTTCACCCCCTTGCGCAAGTAAAAGCGCCACTTCAGAGGGTCGATGATCTCCCAGCGCTCCGCAAGTCCGGGGATGATCTTCAAGTCCTTGTCGCGCTTGGTCAGCCCTTCGTAGACGTTGCCTAACGCCCCGAGCGTGAAGCTCTCATTCAGGGTGTAGGGATCGAGCGCGTTGAGATCTCCCTGAAAGGCGTATCTGAAGGTCTTGGCGTGGATCGGACCGGTGGCAAGCACAAGCGCAAGGGCGCAGAACGCGGCGCAGACCTTCAAACCCATTGTTGTCTCTCGCAAATGAGGCTCGTGACGCGATCGGGGATATTGGCTGAAGTCGCAGCTGCGGTCCAGCCAACGCTCTGCAACGCTCTCCAACGCTCTCCAACGCTCTGGCGCAGCGCAAGCGCGCAACGGTGACGGCAAGCAACGGTGTTTGGCTCGGCGGCGGCCGGCGCGGCACCGCGCCGCGGAGCTGCGCATTGGCCCGCGCATTGGCCAGTGCATTGGCCCACGCATTGGCCCACACATTGGCCCATGCATTGGCCGAGAGTGCCTGGCGGGACCAATGAGGGGACGCATGGGAGAATTGGCCGGGGAAATGGCCGGGGAAATGGCCCCGGAATTCGCCAGGGAATTGGCCAGGGAATTGTCCAGGGAATTGGCCAGGGAATTGGCCAGGGAATCAGCCAGGGAATTGGCCGGGGACTTGACCGCGGCACCGCCAGCGCCCTAACCAGCTGTCGATTGGCACGATGCGGCCGCAGAAAGGTTTGGCAAGTGATGCCGAGACGAGCCGAGACGCAGGCCGGCAACCTGCTCGCTGGTGCAACCGGCGACTGGGAGGTGGTCATCGGCATGGAGGTGCATGCGCAGCTGACGACGCGCGCCAAGCTGTTCTCGGGGGCGTCGAGCGCGTTCGGCGGTGAGCCCAACGCCCATGTTTCGCTCGTCGATGCCGCGATGCCCGGAATGCTGCCGGTGATCAATGCGGGCTGTGTTACCCAGGCGGTGCGCACCGGGCTCGGCCTCAACGCCAAGATCAATCTCGTGTCCGTGTTTGAGCGCAAGAACTACTTCTACCCGGATCTGCCGCAGGGCTATCAGATCTCGCAGTACCAGCGCCCGATCGTCGGGGAAGGCGAGGTCGAAGTCGAGGTCGACGGTGAGACCATCAGGGTGGGCATCGAGCGGGCTCACCTCGAGCAAGACGCCGGCAAATCGATTCACGACCAGCACGCCGAGTACTCCTACGTCGACTTGAACCGCTCCGGCGTGGCGCTGATGGAAATCGTCTCCAAGCCCGATCTGCGCTCGGCGCGGCAGGCGCAGGCCTACCTGACGAAGCTCAGGACGATCCTGCGCTACCTTGGCACCTGCGACGGAGACATGGAGAAGGGCAACCTGCGCGCCGACGTGAATGTTTCCGTGCGCCGGCCGGGAGAGCCGCTCGGCACGCGCTGCGAGATCAAGAATCTCAATTCGATCCGCTTCCTCGGACAGGCGATCGAGGTCGAGGCGCGCCGCCAGATCGCGCGCATCGAGAGCGGCGACAGTATTGTACAGGAGACCCGATTATTCGATCCGGAGCGGGGCGAGACGCGTTCGATGCGCTCCAAGGAGGAGGCGCATGACTACCGCTATTTTCCCGATCCCGATCTGTTGCCGCTGGAGCTGAGTCAGGCCTACGTCGACGATCTCAGGCACACATTGCCCGAGCTGCCCGAGGCAAAGCGCACACGTTTCGCCGCCGAGCTGCGGCTGTCGGCCTACGACGCGGGCGTGCTCGCCGCCGAACGGGAGCGGGCCGAGTACTTCGAAGCGATGCTCGCCGCCGGTGCCGAGCCGAGCGCGGCGGCCAAATGGCTGATCAACGAGGTCCTCGGCCGGCTGAACAAGGAAGGCCTGCAGATTGCCGATCTGCCGCTTTCCGCGGAGGTCAACGGCGCCATTGTGCAGTGCGTGGCGGACGGCACGATTTCCGGGAAGATCGCCAAGGACGTGTTCGACGGCATTTGGAAGCTGAACACCGTGCCGGGCGGAAAAACGGTGAGCACGCGCGGCGATGTCAAGGCCTACATCGCGCAGCACGGGCTCGAGCAAGTCACCGATGCGGGCGCGCTCGAGAGCGCCGTGGCACAGGTGCTGGCGGCGAACCCGGAGCGCGCCGCGACCGTAAAGACCAAGCCCGCCCTGCTCGGGTGGTTCGTCGGCCAAGTGATGTCGGCGACTGGCGGCAAGGCCAACCCGCGAACCGTCAATCAGCTGTTGCGAGAGAAGCTCGGCCTCTAGCCACAGCTAGGATGCAGGCTCGGCACGCTTTGCTCGCGCCTTGCCGGCGAGCTTCTTCAGACGCCGGCGCGCCGCCAGCGTGTTGCCGCTGATGCGCGTCACCTTCGCGCGGGGAAGGGCGCGGCGGGCCTTCTTCTTCTGCTTCTCGACGTTGCGGGCGGAGCGGATCGTCATGGCTCGGCTGCTCAGGTAACTGCGATCGCCGGTCCCTTTAGGCGCTTTCGGCCCGCACGGCAACAACAAACGCGCAAGCAAACTGCGGGGGGTGCGCGGCGCCTCAGCCCGCGCAAGAGCGCGTCAGCTGACCAGATCGAGCAGCTTCTGTCCGCCATGCTCGAGGAGCCATCGGCCACCGTGCTCCCACAGCCACCTGCCGGCGAACGTTCCCGGCAAGAGCAGCGCGGCCGCCCAGACGAACGCCGAGCCCCAATTGGCGAGTTGGAACTTCAGCCACGGCATCTCGACGCTGCCGGCGACGATCGGCACGCTGGCGCGCAGCGGCCCCGAAAAGCGCCCCAAGACGATGGCCCACCCACCCCATCGTTTGAAGAACACGCGCCCCCGGAGCAACAGGTCGGGATGGTTCCTCAGCGGCCACATGCCCTGGACCCGTTCGTGATAGTGATAGCCGATCCAATAGGACAGCCAGTCCCCGAGCGCCGCGCCGATCCCCGCCCCCGCCACCACCGACCAGAAGCTGAAAGCATCGGCGGCCGACAACAGCGGGCCGATACCGAACACCATTATTCCCCAGAAGGGCAGGATCAGCGACACGAAGGCCAGCGACTCCCCGAACGCCAGCCCGCACACGATTGCCGCCGTCCAATTGGGGTGCTGGCGGACGAAGTCGACAATGGCGCTCGTATAGTAGGCTATTCCCACGCGGCGCCTCCCGAACCCACACCACGCCACGGAGCAAGGCCCGAGCGGCGGCAACTTGTCAACGCAGCATGCAAGCGCGCTCTTCCAACCGCCGAGGACACCCGTGGCAGCCGGAGGCGCCCGCCGCAAGGCCAACGTCGCTCCTCATGCCTTGCAACGGCGCGCTCTCATCTCCGCACTCAGCTCCTTGCTCACCTCGGAGGCAAAGAGCGTAGCGCGCGCGACCAGCGCGGGGGAAAACTCCTTGCCGTCCGGCCCGTGCAGCGACTTGGCAACGCTATCCGCTTCGCGGCGACCATGGGCGAGCTCCTCGCAGCTGAGCTCCTTTTTGCGGCTGCGGAAGGCAAACAGGCGCACACCGGATGCGTTCGCCTGCGCCGAGGGTGGTTCGGCGATCCACTTGCGATCGGGGTCGGTAAGATAGGCGTTGAGCGTCACCTGGCGCCGCTCAAGGCACTCCGTGCTGTCGTCGAGGCAGGTGAGCCCCGCGCTCGTGTCCGTACCGAAGCCCGAACAGGCCAGCAGCGGCAGACAGGCCACCGCCGCCGCTGCCATCGTTTTGGCAATCCCGCATCGCCACGCGCGCATCGTTTCCTCTTGAGCTTCTCGCAGCCAGCCCATAGAACCCAGTCGTGGTCCGGTTGTGGCAACATCGGCAGGCCGCCCGGACATGCAAGCAGTTTTTTTGCGCCTTATGCGCACGCGCATCGGCGGGGACACGGCTGAGCGCGCGAAGTGGCAACAGGGAGTGGCTGCATGGTTCAAGTGATCCGTATTCATCAGTATGGCGGGCCCGAGGTCATGCAAGCGGAGACCGCGGAGGTCGGCAAGCCGGGCGAGGGCCAGATCGCCATCAGGCATCACGCCGTCGGCGTCAATTACATCGACGTCTACCAGCGGAGTGGGCTCTACAAGCTTCCGCTGCCCTTCGTCCCGGGGTCCGAGGGCGCGGGCGAGGTGACGGCGGTCGGCCCTGGCGTCAGCGACTTCAAGGTCGGAGACCGCGGCGCCTATGCCGGGGCATTGGGCGGCTATTGCGAGGCGCGGCTGATGCCCGCCGACCGCCTCGTTAAGCTGCCCGAGTCGATCGACTACCAGACGGGCGCTGCCATGATGCTGCAGGGCATGACGGTACGCTACCTGCTGCGCCAGACCTACAAGGTGGGCCCGGGGACGACGCTGCTGTTTCATGCGGCGGCGGGCGGGATCGGTTTGATCGCATGCCAGTGGGCGCGGCATCTCGGTGCCACGACCATCGGCACCGTCAGCACACCGGAAAAGGCGGCGCTCGCCAAGGCGCACGGCTGCACGCACGTGATCAATTACAGGACCGAGGACTTTGTGAAGCGCACGCGGGAGCTCACCAACGGTGCCGGCGTCGATGTGGTATATGATGCGGTCGGCAAG
>JBPYEF010000072.1:0-4254 GCA_051985875.1 Hyphomicrobiaceae bacterium | reverse complement strand
GGTATTGCTCGGCGATCAGCGCCTCGAGACCGGCCGCCTCGCCCGCTGCATAGCCCCAAAAGCTGCGGCGCACGTCGCAATGCATGCGCTCAGCGAGCGCCTCTGCCAGCCGGTCGGCGAGCGCCTTCAGCATGATCCTCCCGTAGTCGTCGCTGCGCGCAATGCGCTGCGCCAGGGCCTCTTCCTCGCCGATCCCCGCCGTGACCACGAAGGCACCGACGAAATCGGCGACGCCGCTTGCCTTGGGGGCGATGAAATCGGCAAGCGCGGTGTTGGCCCTGTCGCGGCGGTTCTCGCGCTGCATTTGCTGGCGCAGGGTGTGCAGCACGCCGATGCGCTCGCGACGCGCCGTATCGGCGTACAGCTCGATATCGTCGCCCACCGCGTTCGCCGGCCAAAGCCCGATCACCGCACGCGCGGTGAGCCAGCGCTCGGCGACCAGCCGCCGCAGCATCTCTTGCGCATCGGCAAACAGTTTCTTGGCTGCGGTCCCGACGGTGGCGTCGTCGAAGATGTGGGGATAGCGCCCCCTGAGCTCCCAGGTGGCGAAGAACGGCGACCAGTCGATGTAGGCTACGAGCTCGCGGAGATCGCAGCTCTCGAACACACGCGTGCCGATCATGCTCGGCGTGGGTGCAGCGTACTGCGACCAATCGATACGGAAGTGGTTCTCGCGCGCCTGGTCGAGCGGCAGCCGGCTCTTCTTTGCTTCGCCCCTGAGGTAACCCTCACGGATCTTGGCGTATTCGCCGCGTACGCGCGCGCAATAGCCGGCGCGCTCGGTTGGCGACATCAGCTGCGTGACGACCCCGACCGCTCGACTTGCATCTGCCACGTAGAGCGTTTGGCCGCGCACGTAGCTAGGGCTGATCTTCACCGCCGTGTGCACGCGGCTCGTGGTGGCGCCGCCGATCAGCAGCGGCAACGCGAATCCCTCTCGCTCCATTTCCGCGGCCACGTGGCACATTTCGTCGAGCGAAGGCGTGATCAACCCGGACAGCCCGATGATGTCGGCGTTCTCTCGCCGCGCGGTCTCCAGGATCTTCTGTGCCGGCACCATCACACCAAGATCGATCACCTCGAAGTTGTTGCACTGAAGCACAACGCCGACGATGTTCTTGCCGATATCGTGGACGTCGCCCTTGACGGTGGCCATCACCACCTTGCCGGCGGCTGGCCGCACATCGAGGCCCGAGGCCCGCTTCTCCGCCTCCAAATATGGTTGCAGGTAGGCGACTGCCTGCTTCATCACCCGCGCGCTCTTGACGACCTGCGGCAGGAACATCTTGCCCGCACCGAACAGGTCGCCGACCACGTTCATGCCGGCCATCAGCGGCCCTTCGATCACCTCAATCGGTTTGCCGGCCTGCTGCCGAGCGGTCTCGGTATCCGCCTCGATGTAGTCGCTGATGCCGTGCACAAGCGCGTGCGTCAGCCGCTCCGCGACGCTTCCCTCGCGCCAAGCAAGATCCTTCTCCTTGGTCTTGGCGGTCTCGCCCTTGAAACGGTTGGCGGCATTGAGGAGGCGTTCGGTGGCATCGGGCCGGGTATTGAGGATGACGTCCTCGCACAATTCGCGCAGCGTGGGCTCGATGTCGTCGTACATGGCGATCTGCCCGGCGTTGACGATCGCCATGTCGAGACCGGCGCGGATGGCATGATAGAGAAATACCGCGTGCATCGCCTGGCGCACGCCCTCGTTGCCGCGAAACGCGAACGACAGGTTGGAGACGCCACCTGAGATGTGCACGTACGGTAGCTTCGCCTTGATCTGCCGCGTCGCCTCGATGAAGGCGAGGGCGTACCCGTTGTGCTCCTCGATGCCGGTGGCGACGGCGAAGATGTTCGGATCGAAGATGATGTCCTCGGGCGGGAAGCCCACCTGTTCGCACAGCAGCCGGTAGGCGCGCTCGCAGATCGCAACCTTGCGCTCGACCGTGTCGGCTTGCCCCTGCTCGTCGAAGGCCATCACCACCACCGCCGCCCCGAAGCGCTGAACTTTCCTGGCGTGTGCGAGGAAGGCCGCTTCGCCTTCCTTGAGGCTGATCGAATTGACGATCCCCTTGCCCTGTACGCATTTCAACCCCGCCTCGATCACCGACCATTTGGAAGAGTCGATCATAATCGGTACACGGGCGATGTCGGGTTCGCCGGCAATTAGGTTCAAGAACGTGACCATTGCCAGCTCGGAGTCGAGCAGACCCTCGTCCATGTTGACGTCGAGGATTTGCGCACCGTTCTCGATTTGGCTGCGGGCGACGGCGAGCGCTGCGGCATAGTCTCCGGCCTCGATCAGCTTACGGAACTTTGCCGACCCGGTGACGTTGGTGCGCTCGCCGATATTGATGAAGCTGGTCGCAGCCGTCCGCTCGGGAGACGCCTCTGGTGCGCGCTGCACGAGTTCCACTCCGTTCATCGTCCCAGGCGCCGGCGCGCCCCTCTCCCTGTTATCGGCCGCCCGCGCCGGGCGAAAGCGCCGGGTAAGACGGCGCAAGACTTGGGTGCCAGCACCGCCATGGCCTCACCCGTGCACAAAGGGTTCAAGGCCGCACAGCCGCATGCGCGGAGCCAGCCCCGGCATCTTGCGCGGGGCATAGCCGGAAACCGCGGCGGCTATGGCAGCGATGTGCTCGGGGGTCGAGCCGCAGCAGCCACCGACGATGTTGAGCAGGCCGTCCCGAGCCCACGGCTCGAGGTGGCAGGCCATCTCCTGTGGGCCCTCGTCGTAGCCGCCCATGGCGTTCGGTAGTCCGGCGTTCGGATAGGCGATGATCAGTGCGTCCGCGACCGCGGCAATTTCCGCAAGGTAGGGCCGCATCAGCTCGGCGCCGAGCGCGCAGTTGAGCCCGACCGCCAGCGGACGCAGGTGGCGAACGGAGAAATAGAAGGCCTCCGGCGTCTGTCCCGACAGCGTCCGGCCCGAACGATCGGTAATTGTCCCGGAGATGATCAGTGGCAATTCGACGCCGAGGGCATCGCATGCCTCGAGTGCGGCAAAGCCTGCCGCCTTGGCGTTGAGGGTGTCGAACACCGTTTCGATCAACAGCACGTCGACCCCGCCCGCCACCAGGCCGCGCGCCTGCTCGCCGTAGGCAACGACCAGCTCATCGAAGGTGATATTGCGCATGCCCGGATCGTTGACGTCGGGGGAAATCGACGCCGTGCGGTTGGTCGGACCCATGGCGCCAGCAACGAAGCGGGGTCGCTCCGGGGTCGCCTGCTCGCATGCGTCGGCGGCGCGGCGTGCGAGCTCGGCGGCGGCGCGATTGATGTCATAGGCGTGCCGCTCCATGTCGTAGTCGGCAAGCGACACGCGCTGGGCGTTGAATGTATTGCTCGAGATGATGTCCGCACCGGCCGCCAGATACGCCTCGTGGATGCCACTGATCATCGCCGGGTTGCTCAGGGACAGCACATCGTTGTTGCCCTTCAGCGACTGCGGATGGCCGGCAAAGCGCTCGCCGCGGTACTCAGCCTCCGTGAGCCCCAGGCGCTGAATCATGGTCCCCATGGCGCCGTCGATGATCAGGATGCGCTCGGCAGCGGCGGCCTTCAGTCGGGCGATGCGCTGATCGCGTGTCATGCTTTGACCGCCTCCCCGTGCATCGTGCTGACCTCGTTCGGTACGGCGCGCAGCCCAAGCAGATGGCAGATCGCATATACGAGATCGGCCCGGTTCAGAGTGTAGAAATGAAACTGCCGGATGCCCTGATCGACCAACTCCATCACCTGCTCGGCGACCATCGCAGCGGCAACGAGATGCGTGGTTTGCGGATCGGCATCGAGCCCATCGAAGCGCCGCGCCAGCCATGCGGGGATCGTCGCCCCGCAGCGTGCGGCGAACCCCGCGACCTGCCGGAAATTGTGGATCGGGACGATGCCGGGCACGATCGGCGCCCAAATGCCGTGTGCGCGCGCGGCCTCGAGAAAGCGCAGAAAGTGCGCGTTGTCGAAGAAGAATTGCGTGATGATGCGGCTCGCGCCGGCGTCAACCTTCGCTTTCAGGTTGTCGAGATCCTCGCTGCGCGTGCGGCTTTCGGGATGCTTTTCTGGATAGCCCGCGACAGACACCTCGAAGGCGCCGAGCTGCTTCAAGCCCGAGACTAGCGCGGCGGCATTGGCATAGCCACCGGGGTGAGGCGTGTAAGGAGCTCCCGCGCCCGCCACTGGATCTCCCCTCAGGGCGACGATGTGGTGCACCCCGATCGCCGTGTAGCTGCGCGCCACCGCGTCGATGTCCTCGCGCGTCGCCTC
>JBPYEF010000071.1:0-5774 GCA_051985875.1 Hyphomicrobiaceae bacterium | reverse complement strand
CGGCGAGCAAGGTGCGATGATATTCAATGCGCATCGCCGCCCCGTGTGCTGCCAACGCGGCGCCGGGCGCGCGATCGGCCTTGCGCGCTTCGAGCGGTTCGGCAAATCTGCCGGCCGAGCCCGCCAGTCCCGCAACGCCGCGCGCAGCATTTGACGAACCGATGTCCGAGTTTGCACCCGTAGCCGATAACGAGCCCCGCTCGGGCGTCGCCGCCGTCGATCGTTATCTCGATGCCGGCTACGACGCGGTCCCCGGCATGTCCTCCCGCTTCGCCGCGGCCATCTGCTGCGGTCTGCTGCGCATACAGGCCGAACTCGGCATCGGTGGCCCGATCGCCGAGATCGGCACCTTCGAGGGTCGCTTTTTCATTGCCCTCGCACACGCCCTCGCGCCGACCGAGCGTGCCCTGGCGATCGACCGCTTCGACTGGCCGGACAGGGCGGTGATCGAGCGCTTCGAGCGCAACTGCGTCGCACACGGCATCGCCGCCGAGCGGCGCGTCACGTGGCGGGCCGACAGCCAGAGCATGCGGCCCGAGGAGCTCATCTCCAAGCTCGGCGGCCAGCCGGCACGCTTCATCCACATCGATGGCGAACATTCGCGCGCGGCGCTGCACAACGATCTCGAGCTGGCGACGGCTGCCCTGGCGCCCGCCGGTGTGATTGCGCTCGACGATATGCTGCACCCGGGCTACCCGACGCTGATCGTGGCCGTGCACGACTACCTCGCGCGCCACAGCGAGATGTGCGTGCTCGCCGTCATCGACCGCGAGTCCATCGTCGCTGCCAGCAAGTTCCTAGTGTGCCGCAGGGAATGGTTCAAGCGCTTCGAGGCGAAGCTGCTCGCGGCCTACCCGGGGAACGTCTGGCCAATGGGCGCCGATTTCGAGCCGGATTGGTGCCTCGTACTCTCCCGGGACACCAAGCTCGCGCCCATCCTCTGAGGCTCCCGGAAGGGGAGTGGTCGGCTGCACACGGGTTCCCTGTCCTCGGCGGCTGGCGGCGCACGGGCGCAAGCCGCGGCAAACGCGCACGCCCGACAAAACCGGCTTTATCGGCGCGTTAATCACTGTGCGCTACAACCATTATTTAACCGTAATGGTTGCAAATAGTGCCTGGACGCAAGCGCCGCCGTGTTGGCACTTGCGCTGTAGAGAGAACAGCCATGTCCCTTCGGCCTCCCTTGCGCGTCAGCGTTGCGCGCCACGCGGATAAGGAGCAGAGCCTGAAGCAGTTCTTGCTGCGCCACCTCGCCGGCGCGGAGCCTGGAACGGGACAGCTCGCCGATCTGCAGATCGTGGCGCGCTCGCTGCAAAGCCCTCTGATCAAGGCGATTACCGCGCTCGGACAGGACATTGCCGCCGCGGGGCTGTCGGTGCGCCTGATCCTCGCCCAGCTCGACCACGATCCAAGCCCACAGGCCTGGGCGCGCCTCGTCCCTTTCGCCCACGAAATCCGCTGGGCGAAGCACCCGCGTCTGATCGAGGCTCACGAACAACTCGTGCTCGGCCCCGAGACCTGCTGGATCGGCGACTGCATGCGCCGCGATCCCGCCAAGTGCGACGCCTACGAGAGCTTCATTGAGGGGTGTGGTGAGGCGGCCGGTTGCGCGGCGGTGTCCTTCGAGAGGCTGTGGACGGCGAGCCAGGCGATCATCGTCGGCGCGCCGCTGGCCGCGCTCGCCGCGCCGCCTCCCGGCGGTACGCCAGCGACGATCGGCACACGGCACTGACGGCCACGCACTGACGGCCACACACTGGCGGCCACACGAACCGGTGGCGCGATGGGCGGCTGACCGCGGCGTGCCCGGTGCCGCCGGATGGCGAACGCGCATGTGGGAAACGCTGCGCTTGCGCGAAACTTCCCGGAAAAAGGCGCAATCGATCGCAACTGCGGACAAGTAGGCGATCGCCCGCCACTGTTCCGTCACGCGCTGTTGTTGCAACCTGCCGTGGGCCCGCGCTGCCCGAGCAATGGGCGGCAGGCGTTGCGGACCTCTTGCGGAGGGCGCCTCAATGGCACGTGTGCGGATGCATTTTTGCAGCCTGTTTGTGTTCCTGTGGACGGTGTGCGCGCTGGGCGGGGTGGCCCAGGCACAGGGGCCGTTCGCCGACAGCGGCGTTGCCAATGACGCCAAGCGCTACGAGGCCTACCTGAGGGCGAACTGGCCGCCTGGCAACGGCGATGCGGGCGCGCTGCGCACCGAGGCCAGCAAGCTGCTCGCCGCGGGCGGCGACCCAAGAGCCGCCGCGCGCGGCTTTGCGCAGGCGGTGGTGCAGGATGCTTCGGATGCGCAGGCCTGGAGCGGGCTTGCGCGCGCACTTCTCGCCATCACGCCCGATCAGGGTAGCGAGCGCTACGAACTGCCAGTCAACGCCTCCGGTGCGGCGTTGCTCGCCTACGAGCGCGCCACGACGCCTACCGCCAAGGCCGCCGCGCTCGTCGTCCTGCACGAGGCGCTGAAGCGCCGCTCCTACTGGCGCCCGGCAATCGAGGCACTGAAGCTCAGCCTCTCCCTGGTCGCCGATCCCGCGGTGCGCGATACGCTCGACAAGCTGGTCGCCGAGCATGGCTTCCGCATTGTCGAGTACAAGGTCGAATCCGACTCGGTGCAGCCGCGCCTGTGCATTCAGTTCTCTGAACGCCTCGCCCCCGGTAGCATCGATTGGACCGAGTTCTTCAAGGTCGATGGCAAGGATCCGCAAGCGGTCGCCGCCGAGGGCCAGCAGATCTGCCTCGACGGCCTCGCGCATGGCAAGCACTACGAAGTGCAAGTGCGCGCCGGCCTGCCTTCAGCGGTGGGCGAGAAGCTTGCTAAGACCGCGGAGCTCGGCATTTACGTGCGCGACCGCGCGCCCGCGGTGCGTGCCGTTGGCCGCGGCTATCTGTTGCCCAACCGCGGCCAGCAGGGCATTCCGCTGGTCAGCGTCAACACCGAGACTATTAAGGTCGAGGTGCTGCGCATCGGCGACCGCAGTCTTGCGCAGATGCTGCAGAGCGGCGATTTCCAGAAGCAAATCTCCTCCTATGATCTCGACGCGATTCGCGAGCACACCGGGGCGCGCGTGTACAGCGGGGAGATGCAAGTCAGCGCGCGTCTCAACGAGGACGTCACCACCGCCTTCCCGATCGCCACCGCCGTGCCGCACCTCGAGCCTGGGGTATACGTGCTGGCGGCGTTCGCCTCCGCAAACAAGGAGGAGCAGGGCTTCCGCCGCGCCGCCACGCAATGGTTCATCATCTCCGACCTAGGCCTGACCGCGATCAGCGGCGAGGATGGCGTGCACGCGTTCGTGCGCTCGCTCGCCACGGCGACTGCCATCGTCAACGCCAACGTGCGCCTGATCGCGCGCAACAACGAGGTGCTGGGCACGGCCAAGACCGACAGTCGCGGCTATGCCCACTTCGATGCCGGCCTAACGCGCGGCGAGGGCGGCCTAGCGCCGGCCGTGCTCGCTGCCGACACGGCGGCGGGGGACTATGCATTCCTCGATCTGGCCGCCGCCGCCTTCGATTTGACCGACCGGGGCGTCAAGGGCCGCAATCCGCCGGGCCCGATCGACGCATTCGCCTTCACCGATCGCGGCGTCTATCGTCCCGGCGAACAGGTCCACCTGACGACGCTCGCCCGTGACAGTGCCGGCCGGGCGTCGAGCATTCCGCTGACAATCGCTTTTGCACGGCCCGACGGCGTCGAGCACGCACGCCACGTATTGAGCGACCAGGGGCTCGGCGGACGCACGCTCAGTCTGAAGCTGCCGGGTGCCGCCATGACCGGAACCTGGCGCGTCATGGTCTACGCCGATCCCAAAGCGCAACCGCTGACCCAGGCGGCGTTCCTTGTGGAAGATTTCGTACCAGAGCGGCTCGAACTCAGGCTCGAGCCCAGCCAGCAGGCACTATCACGGCAGCAACCGGCAACAATCAAACTGATCGGTCGCTACCTCTACGGGCCGCCAGCCGCGGGGCTCGCCGTCGAAGGCGAAATCGCCGTGCGGCTCGCAAAAGGCGACGTGCCGGGCTTTGCCGGCTACCACTTCGGGCTCGCCGACGAGCCGTTCGTGCCTGTGCGTACGCCACTTGAGCAACTGCCGACGACCAACGCCGAAGGCGGCGCCGAGCTCCCCGTGCGGCTGCCGCCGCTTGCCGATACCGGCCGCCCGCTCGAGGCGGATGTCATCGTCAAGCTGCGCGAGACGGGCGGTCGCACGATCGAACGCACCGTGACGCTGCCGGTGGCACCGGGCGCGCCGCGCATCGGCATCAAACCGCTGTTCAACGGCAACCAGGTCCCGGACGGCAGCAGCGCACGCTTCCAAGCGATCCTGCTCGGGAGCGACGGCAAGCCGGCGGCGGCCAAGGGCCTGAAGTGGCAGCTGGCGCGCCTCGAACAGCACTGGCAGTGGTACAGTCGCGACGACGCGTTCAACTACGAGCCGGTGACGACGACGCGTCGCGTCGCCGCGGGCACGGTCGATACCGATCCCGCAAGTGCCGGCCTGATCGAGGCGAACGTCGCGTGGGGCCGCTATCGCCTCGAGGTGAACGCCGCCGACGGATCGGGCGCGGCGTCGAGCCTCGTCTTCAACGCCGGCTACTGGGCCGACGAGGCCGCCGACAGCCCGGAGATGTTGGACATCGCCCTCGACAAGGCTGCCTACCGCGGCGGAGAAACCGCGCGCCTGAAAATCACCTCGCGCACGGCCGGACGCGCGCTGATCGCGGTACTCAACTCCGGCCTTCTCGACACCGAGGAGGTGGACCTGCCGGCGGGTGGCGGCGAGGTGCCGATCCATGTGGGCAGCGACTGGAACGGCGGGGCCTACGTCACGGCCATGCTCTATCGCTCGCTCGATGCCGCCGAAAAGCGCATGCCGAGCCGAGCCCTCGGGCTGCGCTGGCTGGCGATCGATGCGGCGCCGCGCACCCTCAATATCGCCCTCGGCGCGCCGGACAGGGTAAAATCCGGAACCACGCTCACCGTGCCGGTGCACGTCGCCGGCCTGGCCACAGGCGAGGAAGTGCGCCTGACCGTCGCCGCGGTCGATGTCGGCATTCTCAACCTGACGCGCTTCGAGGCGCCGCGGCCCGAGGCGTGGTTCTTCGGGCAAAAGCGGCTCGGCAGCGACATCCGCGACGTTTACGGACGCCTGATCGACGGCATGCGCGCCGAACGCGGCCGGCTGCGCTCGGGTGGCGATGCCGAGGGCGCAATGTCGATGCAGGGATCGCCGCCGGTCGAAGCGACGCTGGCGCTGTTTTCGGGGATTGTCAGCGTTCGAGCCGACGGCAATGCCGAGGTCGCGTTCCCGCTGCCGGATTTCAATGGCACGGTGCGCCTGTCCGCGGTCGCCTGGACCCCGGACAAGCTCGGCTCCGCCACCGAGGATGTGATCGTGCGCGATGCCGTGGCGTTAACCGCGTCGGCCCCGCGCTTTCTCACGCTCGGGGATGTTGCACGCCTCGAGGTGGCGGTGCACAACGTCGAAGGCCCCGCCGGCCCCTACACCATCAGCGGCGAGTACACGAGCCCCTCGCCGGGGCGCAGCCTCCCCGGGTTCGAGCGCACGGTGACGCTCGCCGCGGGCGAGCGCAAGCGGGAGGCTTTCACCCTGCAGCCCGACGTGGTCGGCGCGACCAACCTCGATCTGCGCGTTCTCGGCCCGGGTGACATCGACGTCCGCCGCCACCTGAGCTTCGACGTCAAGGTGCCGGCCGGCGACATCAAGCGCCTGACGGTCGCCACCCTCCAGGCGCATGGCGGCAAGCTGACG
>JBPYEF010000070.1:0-9421 GCA_051985875.1 Hyphomicrobiaceae bacterium | reverse complement strand
TGGCCGAGCGTATGTTTGTGCGAGGCATCGCGCGGCGCGGTCAGCGCTTCGGCGACCTGCCGCAAGCGACGCAGGATCTCCCGCGCCTCCTCCGTCGGCTCGCGTGTGTCGATCAGCTGCTGCAGCGCGAACTCCTGCTTGAGGACGGCGAGCTCTGCCGCCGCGAACTCAATCTTGTGCAGCGCTTCTTCGTCTAGACTGTCTGGACTCATATTTTTTGCGCTCATTGCGAACGGTGAAACGCAGCAGCGGAATCGCTATTGCCGCGAGCAGGACAACCTCTGCGCGTCGCTGCGCGACGCGCGCTTCAAGCCAGGCGCTCGTCGTCGCCAGGCTCGGTCAGCAGACGCCGCTGCCGAGGTGCTAGCGCCGCGCTGCCAGCCCGCACTTGCGCTCGGGACACCTGCACCAATGCCTGCGCGGCATGCGCGGTTGCATAGCCGACCCGCGTGCGGCGAGCGAACGAGTTGACCGTTCCGACCGGGCGCTAGATCATGGCCCCCGCAAACAGGGAAGAGAGCATCGGAGGAGTTCCATGCCGCTGACGCGTCGCCAAGCCTTGCTTGGAAGTGCCGCCACCACCGCAGCGCTCGCTACGCGCGTTTGCGCTCCGGCAATCGCCGCATCCGAGCCGATCCGCATCGGCTATTTGCCGGCGCTAACCGGACCGAGCTCGTCTACCGGTATCGGCATCAATCGCGGCACGGTCCTGGCGGTCGATGAGATCAACAAGTCCGGTGGCATCAACGGCAGGCAAATCGAGCTGATCGTCCGCGACACCCAGAGCGATCCGACCAAGGCGGTGAATGCGGCAACCGAGCTCACCCGCCGCCACAAGGTGCACGTCATTTGGGGACCTCTCAATTCCGGCGAGGCGCTGGCGGCAACCCCCCTGATTGCGCGGGACGGTGTGCCGCAGATGCATCCCTGCTGGGTCGACGCGCTCACCGACGTCAAGAAGTACCCGCTCGCCTTCCGCAATGCGCCGACCAATCAACAGATCGGTGGCGCAGCCAACCACTACGTGGTCGACATCCTCCAGGCCAAGAAGGTGGCCGTGATCAGCGACACGACGGGATACGGAACGGCGTCGCTTGACGCCTACGTGCCAATGCTCAAGGGCATCGGCGCGGACGTCGTCTACCAGGGCAGCGTCGAATCGAGCAATCCCGACCTGAAACCCGAGTTGCTGCGCATGCAGTCCGCCGGAGCGCAGGCGATCATGCCCTGGAGCGTCAACGCTGGCTTCCTCTCCCGCATCATCAATACGCGCGCGGAAATGGACTGGGATGTGCCGATCGTGGGCCAGACCACGCTTGGCTCCGGCCAGACCAAGGCGCTGCTGAAGAAGCCCGAATACTGGGAGAAGGTCTACCCAAACAACTTCCGCAATTGCAGCTACAATGGCGCAGGAGCCCTGCCGCCCCGCACGGTCGAGTTCGTTGAGCGCATTCGCAAGGCGGGGATCGAGATGAGCGACACGCTCTTGTGGTGGATCGCGCTCGGCTACGACGGGCCGCGCCTGATGGCCGACGCGATCAAGGCGGCCGGCAGCGCGCCGGAAGAGATTGCCGGCTACTGGAACAAGGTGGCGGGCTGGCCCGGCGTTTACGGCACGATTACCTGGACGCCCGAGCTCCACGACGGCTTTCAGAACAACGAGGTCGTCATGTGCCAGGCCAACTCGCTGAGGGACGGCGCCTTTACGCTCGCCCCCGGCTACAGCGGATGAAGCGATGGTCGTCTCGATCGTTTCCTACGGCCTGGCGCTGGGCGCCGTCTACGCGCTGATCGGCATCACCTACAATGTGATGTTTGCGGCCTCGCGTGTGTTCAGCTTCACGGCCGGGACCGTCGGCATGCTTGGCGGCGTGTTCGGGGCGCTGTTTATCCAACGCTTGGGGATGCCGACCGCGCTCGGCTTCCTCGCCACGCTCGCCGCTGGCGCCGTGCTCGGCATCGTCACGGAGGTGGTGACGGTGCGCCCGGTGCTCAAGAGCTTGGAGCAGCACCTCTACGTGCTCTCCACGCTCGCCTTCGCCCTGATGATCCAGCAGCTGACGGCGATCGAATGGAGCACCGAGCCGGAGCCGTTTCCACGCCTGTTGCCGATCGGATCCGGCATCTTCGACCAGCAATTTTGGCTGCCGTTGCTCGCCTGCGCTTCGACGATTCTCGGACTGGAGCTGGTATTTCGGCGAACGCTGCTCGGGCGTGCGTTTCTTGCCATTGCCGAAGACAACTACGCCGCGCGAGCCCTCGGGCTGCCGGAAAAGGGGTTGCGCATCGGCAGTTATGCACTGGCCGGCGCGATCGCCACGCTTGCCGGCTTCTCCGGTGGCGAGATGATGCTGGCGTACTTCGGTAACGGCCCGCTGCTCAATTTCTACGGCTTCGTACCCGTCGCCCTCGGCGGCATGGGCAGCAACCGCGGCGCGGTCGCCGGTGGACTTGCGCTTGGCCTGTTCCAGCAGTCGGCCAATTTCCTGGTCGGCGGCATCTTTGCTTCTGTCGCCGTGTTTGCCGTGTTCATCGCCGTGCTGCTGGTGCGGCCGGAGGGACTCGCCGGCGCTGCCAGCGCGCGGCGTGTATGAGGGACGCGCCGCCACCCCTCGCCCCGACGCCCGCGGGCGGCGTGGAGCACGCACGGCCGCTTGCGCGGCTCGAAGCAGCGATGCCCGTCCTCGTGCTGCTGCTCGGCGGCGCGATCCTGCCCGCGCTCGGCGATTCCTATCTCGGCGTCATCGCCACCCGGGCCTGCATCTACTGGGTGCTGATTGCCGGTCTCAATCTGGTGGTCGGATTTGCCGGGCAGATCGCCATCGGCTGGGTGGCGCTGCTGACGCTCGGCGCCTACGTGACGAGCGTACTGACGGCGGGAAATCTGTTCCCCGCGCTCTCCCCCTATCTGGCGCTGGCGATCGCGGCGCTGTTTTGCGCCGTCTTCGGGCTGATCGTCGGGCTTCCGGCGCTGCGCCTGCGCACGTTTTATTTCGCCATGACGACGCTTGGCTTTGCGACCATCGTCACGCAAGTGGCGCTGGCGTGGAAAAGCGTGACCGGCGGCGGGGTCGGCGTGCCCGGCCCAATCTTCCCCTGGCCGTTCGATAGTCCCTGGGGGTTCTACGCTTTGTGCCTGGCGCTCGCGGTTGCTTTTACGTGGATGACCGGCAACGTTGCAGCGAGCCGCTTCGGGCGCGCGCTGGTCGCCATCCGCGACGCGGAGGTTGCCGCGGAGGCGGTCGGCATCTCCAAGGCGTCCCTCCTGGTTACGGTGTTCCTGTTCAGCGGAGCGGCGGCCGGAGTCGCCGGCGGGTTGTTCGCGGCACTGCAGTCCTACATCACGCCGGATGCGTTCACGTTCGACCTATCGATCCTGTTCTTCATCGCCATCCTGATCGGCGGGCGCGGCTCCATTCTCGGGCCCCTGCTCGGCACCTGCATTCTGACGGCCCTGCCCGAGTTCGCAGCGCCGCTGGTGGCTTGGTCCACCTTTCTCTACGCCACGCTGTTGCTGCTGATCGTCCTCGCCGTCCCGGGAGGCATCGCCGAGCTGCTGGATTTTCGCAACCGGCGGCCGCTCGAGCGGCACCGGGAGATACGCCCTCGCCCCGAGCTGCTGAAGCAGGTGATCGGCGGGCACGGCGAGGCAAACCTGCTGACGCTCAAGAACCTGTCGCTGAGCTTCGGTGGCGTGCACGCCATCGACGACGTCGACCTGGAGATCAGAAGCGGGGAGGTACACGGTCTGATCGGTCCGAACGGCAGCGGCAAGACCACAACCTTGAACGCCATCTCTGGCTACTACGCGCCGCAACAGGGGCAAATCCTGCTGAACGGCAAGCGCCTGCGGCCGCGGGCGCCGCATACGCGGGCCCGCTACGGCATCGCCCGCACGTTTCAGACGCCGCGCCTGGTCGGCGCCGCATCGGTGCGCGACAACGTCATGATCGGCGGCATGCGCGAGGGGCGCGCCACGTTTCTTGAGTCACTGCTGACGCTGCCGCGCCATCGCCGCGACGAGGCGCGGCTCGCGCGCGCGACGCAGGCGGCGCTGGCAACGGTCGGATTGGAACAGCTGGCGTCCGTGCGCTGCGACCGGCTGCAGCACGGCGAGTTGCGTTTCGTCGAGATTGCGCGGGCGCTGATGCTGCAGCCGGCGTTTCTGCTGCTCGACGAGCCAGCGGCCGGGCTGAGCGCGGAGGAGATCGAGCGGCTCGGCGCGCTGATCTTGACCATCAGTCAGCAGGGTACCGGCGTGCTGCTGGTCGAGCATCACGCGGACCTGATCTTCGATATCTGCGATCGCGTGACCGTGCTCAACCTCGGCAAAGTCCTCGCCACCGGCAAGCCTGAGGAGATCCGCACGCACCGGGAGGTCGTCAATGCCTACCTCGGCGCCTGAGCCGCTGCTCGAGATCGCAGGACTGTCCGCCGGCTACGGCAAAATCGGCGTGCTCAACGACGTCAGCCTTGCGGTTGGGCGCGGGGAAGTGGTGGCGCTGCTCGGGCCGAACGGTGCGGGGAAGACCACATTGCTGCGGGCAATCTCAGGGCTGTTGCCGTGGTCGGGGCAGGTGCGCTTTGCGGGCCAAGACCTGGCCGGGGCCAGCCCGCGCGACGCGGTTCGCGCTGGGCTCGTGCACGTCATTGAAGGTCATCGCGTGTTCACGCAGCTGACCGTGCTCGACAACTTGCTGCTCGCCGGCTACGGCATGCCGCGCCGCCAGCGGGCGGCGCAGGTCGCAGACGCGCTTGCCTTTTTCCCCGAGCTCGCGCAGCGCCGCGACGCGCGCGCCGTCACGCTCTCGGGTGGCCAGCAGCAGATGCTCGCGGTCGCCCAGGGGCTCGTACGCCGTCCCCGCATGCTGATGCTGGATGAGCCTTCTGCCGGGCTTTCGCCCCTGCTCGTCGATCGCGTGCTGGCGGCCGCGGGGCGGCTGCGCGACGGCGGCACCGCGGTGTTGCTGGTCGAGCAGTTGATCGAAAAGGCCCTGAAGCTCGCCGATAGGGTCTATGCGTTGGCGCGCGGCGCCATCGTCCTGCAGGCAGCGTGCGGTGAGGCCGACCTACCGCGCCGGCTGGAGCGCGCCTACTTCGGCCAGAACGAAAAAGCCTGAGACGTCGATTCACCCGGCGCCGACGGCTCACAGGAAGCCGATCGAGAACCAGGGCACCGCCGCGATCACGAGCAGGCCGAGCAGCAGGGCCGCCAGGTACGCCCAGATCGGCCGCATGCCCTCGCGGGGTGCACCCTGCCGATGGCGCAGGCCGCGTAGTAGCCGACGCCGAACGGCGGCGCGAACAGCCCAAGCCCCATGGCCAGCACGACGACCATTGCGTAGTGCACCTCGTGGATGCCGATGGCCCTGGCGATCGGAAACAGCAGCGGCCCGAACAGCACGATGGCGGGAATGCCCTCGAGCATACTGCCGAGCAGGATGAAGCCGGCGATCGACACCGCCATGAATCCGAAGCTCCCGCCTGGGATCTCGCTCATCCACACCGCAAGCGTGCGCGAGAAGCCGGACTGCGTCAGGCCCCACGCCATGGCGGACGCGGCGCCGATGATGATCAGGATGGCGCCCGAGAGCGCGGCGGTCTCGACGAGGATCGGGCCGATGCGCCGCCAAGCGAACTGCCGATGGTCGACACCTCGGTCGCGGTTGCCACCCCCTTGACGACGGCGGCGCGGATCAGCACCGGCAGAGCCAGTGCGGGCACGGCGACCAGGAACGCATCGCGCCTCCCTCGCCGCTGCGATATCGAGGGCCGCACGTTGCACGCTGGCGGCAGGCGAACGGTATGGATTGGGCGTGCATTGCACGCTAGGTATGGCGGCCGCCGACGTCGGCGCCTTGGCTCCCTACTGCCCGGTGCCAAGCCGCCCCTCCGCCGCTATCCTCCTCGCGGCGGGTTTCGGTCTTTCGTTATGATGGGGGCGACGACCCACCGGCACCGCCGCGGTCCGGCCGGGCGACGTCCGGCCGCGACTTCGCCGCCGAGGCGGGTTGTGGCACCGGGTCGTGGTCCGGGGTAGTGGTGGGGCAAGCCAAGGAGGACAAGATGGGGGCGATCCGGATCCAGCTGTTCGTTGCTGCAGCACTCGTCGCCGGCTCGATCGGCGCGACCGCGCAGCAGAAGGTCATCATCTACTCGGCCAACGATGACACCCTCCATCGGCTCGTATTCCCGGCGTTCAGCAAGGAGAGCGGGGTTGCCGTCGAGCCCGTGTCCGCCGGCTCGGGCGTCATCATGAAGCGCCTTGCGACCGAAAAGGAACGGCCGCAGGGCGACATTATCTGGGGCGTGAGCCGCTCGCTGCTGGAGACGAACAAGCAGCTGTTCTCACCCTATGCGTCGCGCAACATTGATGCGACGCCCGCGGAATACCGCGACCCCGGCAATTTGTGGATCGGCAACAACCTGCATGTGATGGTGATCCTGCAGAACACGCGCGCGCTCCCCGAAGGCGAGGGTCCGAAGACGTGGGCCGAGCTCGTCGACGACAAATGGCGGGGCAAAATCGCCTTCACCGACCCAGCGAACTCCGGATCCGCCTATTCGACGCTCACCATGCTCGTCGGTCTGTTCGGCGGCGGCGAACGCGGTTGGAGCATGGTCCGCCAGTTGCTCGCCAACTGCAAGGTTCTCAACCGCTCCTCGCTCGTGTTCCAGGGCGTCGGCACCGGCGAATATCCGCTCGGCATCTCGCTCGAGTATGCGGGCTACATCTGGGCGGCCGGCGGCGCGCCGGTGAAGGTCATCTACCCGCGCGACGGCACGATCGCGCAAATGGAGGGCGTGGCGATCGTCAAGGGTGGGCCGGATACCGAGGCCGCCAAGGTCTTTGTCGATTACATCAATCGCAAGGACGTACGCGAGATGATCATTGCCGGCACCTTCCGCCGTCCAGCTCGCCAGGATCTCGACCTTGCGAAGCTGCCCGGCGGCATGCCCGCACTCTCCAGCCTCAAGCTCCTTGCCTATGACGAGGCGGCGTGGACGGCGGTGCGCGGGCCGACGCTGCAGAGGATCAAGGATATGATCCAGGACACCCGCTGAGCGCGAGGCTTGCGAGGCGTGAGCATGATCGCGATCGAGGGCGTGCGCCGCTCCTTCGGATCGGTCGCCGCCGTGCGCGGCGTCACCCTGCACATTGGGGACGGCGAATTCTTCACCCTGCTCGGCCCTTCGGGGTGCGGCAAGACCACGCTGCTGCGCATGATTGCCGGCTTCGCGACGCTCGACGGCGGCGCGATCCTGATCGGCGGCAAGCGCATCGACGGCCTGCCGCCGCATCGGCGCAACATCGGCATGGTGTTCCAGAACTATGCGATTTTCCCGAACCTCACGGTCGCCGGCAACATCGGCTACGGCCTCAGGGCGCGGAAGGTACCGGCGGGCGAGCTCGCTGCACGCGTAAGTGAAGCCCTCGCACTGGTGCGGCTCGAGGGGTATGGCGAGAGGTGGCCGCACCAGCTCTCCGGCGGACAGCTGCAGCGGGTCGCCATTGCGCGTGCCTTGGTCACGCGACCGCAAGTCCTGCTGCTCGATGAGCCACTTTCCAATCTCGATGCACGCTTGCGTCTGGAGATGCGGGAGGAGATACGTGTCCTGCAGCAGCGCCTGAAGATGACCACCGTCTATGTGACGCACGACCAGGAGGAAGCCCTAGCGTTGTCGCACCGCATCGCCGTAATGCATGCGGGCAGCATCGAGCAGCTCGGCGCTGCGGAGGAGGTCTACCGCAACCCGGCCAACCTGTTCGTCGCCCAATTCATGGGTACCACCAACGTGCTTTCGGGTATCGTGACCCGACGCGACGGTGCCGGCGGTCGGGTACGCGTCGGCAGGGGCGAATGGTTGGCCGGAGCGCTCGCCGCGAACGAAGGCGAGCCAGTGACGCTCTGCGTCAGGCCGGAGGCCCTGCACATCGTCGCCGACGGCGAGCATGGCGCTGCGGGCGCCGGCCGCACGTCGGCGATGGTCAAGCGCTGCGAGTTCGTCGGCGCCATGGTGCGCATCGATGCCGAGCTGCCGGGCGGCATCGCCATCAAGCTCGCCGTGCTTGACGATCCGGCGCGGCACCTGACACCGGGAACGCCGCTGTTGCTCGCCTACGATCCGGCCCGCGTCACGTCCTATCCGGCGACGCCATGAGCGCCCGCATCGCCCCGCTGGCGCGACTGCCGCTGGCCATTGGGACAAGCGCCGGCGTCTTTCTCGCGGTGTTCCTCCTCTACCCGCTCTATGGCGTGCTCGGGGCGAGCCTGCTGACCCCCGACGGTGGCTCCTTCACGCTTGCCAACTATGGCGCGGTGCTCGCGCGTCCCTTCTACCGGGCAAGCATTGCCAACACGCTGATGATCAGCCTGCTTGCGACCGCAACCACGACGCTGCTGGCGCTGCCGATGGCGTTCGCGCTGGCGCGCGTGGAGATACCAGGAAAGCTGCCGCTGACCGCGCTAGCGGCGCTACCATTGGTGCTCCCCTCCTTTGTCGCCGCCTACGCGCTGCTGCTGCTGTTCGGGCGCGCGGGCATCGTCACCGAGGCGCTGCACGCCTGGGGCGTGGGCTTCGCCTCGATCCACGGCACGCCCGGCATCGTCACCGTCTATACCCTGACGCTTTATCCCTACGTCGTGCTGCCGACGGTTGCCGGCTTGAAGGCGGCGGACGTTTCTCTCGAGGAGGCGGCGCAGAACCTCGGTGCGTCACCGCTGCGTACCTTTCGCACGGTGACGCTGCCCGTCGTCCTTCCGTCCGTCCTCGCCGGTGCGCTGCTGGTGTGCATCGACACGCTCGAGAACTTCGGCGTCCCCGCCGTGCTCGGCGAGGACAAGCCGATTCTCGCCGTCGAGGCCTACAAGCTGTTCATGGGCGAAACGGCCACCAATCCCTCCGCGGCGGGTGTCCTGAGCGTGCTGCTGCTGCTGGTTACGGCGATGGTGCTTATCGTGCAGCACCGTTTTCTCGCGCGTCGCCGCTTTGCAAGCGCAACCCGGCGCGCTCCGCCGCCAATCGCTATCGCCAAAGGCTGGCGCATCGCCTTCGCGACCTACTGCTGGGCGGTAGTGCTCATCGCGCTGGTTCCCTTCTTTGCCATCGTCGCACTCTCGTTCATGGAATTCCGCGGCCCCGTGCTGCACGCGCACTTCAGCTTGAGCAACTACGGCGAGCTGTTCGCGGTGGCGCGCGGCCCGCTCTGGAACACCCTGTTGTTTGCCACATTGACGGCGTGCGCGGCGGGTCTCATCGGCGTTCCGATCGGTTGGGTTCTCGCGCGCACGCGCTCGCTGTGGGCAAGCCTGCTCGATGCGCTGGCGACCTTGCCGTTTGCGGTTGCCGGCACGGTGCTCGCCGTCGGCCTCATCATCGCCTTCAACTCGGGAAGGCTTGTGCTCACGGGAGGCTGGCT
>JBPYEF010000069.1:0-9842 GCA_051985875.1 Hyphomicrobiaceae bacterium | reverse complement strand
GTCTCTCGCGACGTACGCCCTGGTGTCGCGACCTGGTGTTCATGCCCCGGTAGTCATGCTCGGGTCACGCGAGGGCGGCCCCCACGATCGTTTGCGATACCGCCGGGCGCGCTTGTGCGCGTGGCGCTACCTTATCGCGTTCCCGTTTGCTGGCCCGTGGCACGAAGCGGCGCATGCCCGGCACGCGCTGTGGCGCTCTCGACCTGCAGCCCGCTGGCTAGGCGAACCCAGCGGTTTCCCGATCGCGCTGCGCGCGATGCACGCCCATGCCTCTGCGCGGCCTTGGCACCGACCATCCCGCCGGCATCCCACACTCGGTCGCGCGCTCAAGGTCGCGTGGCAGTTGCGGTTAGTTGAGTTTCAGCTCGGACGGCTTGCGAGCCCGCCGCGAGCGCAATGGGACGATCTCCCATTGCTCGCGCTTCAGCGTGTTGTCGAGGTCGCGATCGAACATCTGGCGGTAGGAGGAGGAAACCTGCAAACGGAACGCGTCGTAGCGAGTCCGCACCACCTTGCGAGCGACCTCCATGCGTGTCGGGGCACGGAAATGCGGCAGCACCTGACCCTTGCTATCCTTAACCGTCCACGCGGCGGCCACGGCACCGGCTCCACCTTCTGCTCATGGCTTGCGGAAATCGCCAACCACCCGTTGCATATAGTGTATTGCGCCGATGCGAACAGGTGCCGTCACGCGGTCGTGACCAACCGCTTGCGCGCAGCGCATCGTCCGGCTTTCAGGACTCTGCGCGGCGAATGTGCGCTCCTAGCACGGTTGCCGGACCGCTCGCCGCTCCCGATATCCGCTTCAGGAGCGAGCCGTGACCCCTTCCAGTGCCGGCCGCTGGCTCGCGCGCACTTCACTCTGCCGCGTCAGCGTTCGCGTACGCTACCGGTATCAGGTGGACCGATCTTGCACGAGGATATTAGGGAGCCGCGTGGAGGCGTTTTAGACCGTCAAGGCTTCCATCGAGCGTCGCGTCCTTGGAGAGCGCTTTGCGAAAGTCGGCAATGGCCTCTGCGCGCCGACCCATGGCTTCGTAGATGTGGCCGCGGGTATCGAGTGCGGCCGGATCGTCAAGATGCAAGGTGAGCGCCTGCTGCACGTCGGCAAGCGCTTGCACCAGGTTAGCTGCCTTGAAATAGGCCCACGCCCGTGCGTTGTAGGCACGGGCGTAGTTTTGATTTCGCCTGATGGCCTCGGTTTGGTCGGCGATGGCAAGCTCGTATTCGCCCTTACGCGTATGGATCAGCCCGCGATTAAAATACGCGATGGCGTATCTGCTGTTTGCGGCAATGGCTGCATCGCAATCGGTCAACGCGTGATCCAGCTGATTTAGCAGGATGTAATCCATGCAGCGATTGGCATAAGCGACGACGTAGGTCGGGTCGATCTCAATCGCCTTGCTATGGTCCGCGATCGCGAGGCTCAGCTGACCTGAGCTCCGAAGCGCGTTGCCTCGATGATTGTAGGCGACAAAATTTGCAGGTTCAGAACGGATCAGTTCCGTGCATGCTCGAATGGACAACACGCGATCCTTGTCCTGGACACAATCTCTGGCATCATCGGCCAAAGCCGCTGCAGATTGTGCCAGAATGGCAATAACGCACAGCAGAGTTCTCATTGCGCGCAAAACCCACCTCCGCCCATCGCGTACATTCAAGCACATCGCCGACGAAGTTTGAAGCCAGGGGACGCGCTACGCTACGCCTGCTGTTGTCCGGCGACCAGGCGGCAACCGTATGTCCTGGTCATCATTGCTGTCCGCGCGTGTCGGCCACCCGACGACGGCAGAAGAACCGAACAGCACGAGCACCGAAAGCATCTCGCCGTGAGTGCCGTCCGCACATTGGCCCGCTCAGTCCATCGCTTGCAGCGAGCGATTCCTCCTTTGCAGCAAAAACCGCGCCGCGACGCCGCCCGCGCAATGAACACCGCGCGCAAAGAACAAGTCGGGCAAAGTGGGCACTGGACGCGATGCGAGCTGGCTATTCGAACAGGAAGAAAATCGCCGAGGCAATGATCATCGCAACAAATCCCAACCCGGCAAGAGCCCAAACGTCAAGCCGAGGTTGGCTTGCAAGGACGCGTATCAGTGCGTGCAGAACCAGCAGTGGAACTATCACATAGCCTCTCCGGTCGATCGCCTAGTTCTTGGACGGTGCCGCCATTGCTGCCTTGCAGGAATCGGAAAGCTCGGTCTGATGGGATTCCAGGCAAGCACGGATCTGGCCCTTGCCGCGGGGCGCGCTAGCGCAAAACTTTTGCACGTCGCCCGAACAACCGGCCTTCAATCGGCCCCTGCCGGTGGTCGGTTCCGTGGTTTGGGCAAGCACTGACACAGACAACAGGCTCAGCGCCATCGCTGCCATGCCGATCCTCATGCAATCCTCGTTTCTTGCCTCGTTTCTTGGCGGCGTACGTACGGCAACGCGCGGTGCAGGTGAATTCCGTCGCGCATCGGGCAACGACGAAGAAACAAAGAGGCCACCCGCGAAATCCCCGGTGCAGGGATACGCGGCAGTGGCAGTCAACAATCCGTGAGATCAGTGCTGCCGTGCGGTGAACCCGTCGGCTGCCCGCGAGGATCTGCGGTTCGGTTGGGGCCCCGCAGCATCTTCTGAAGCAGGCTTCGCAATTTCGGCTTCGATCATGGCGCGCCAACCCCGCTGATTGGGCTTGAGCGCATGCTGCGCCTCGAGCTTGTCAACGAAAGCTAGTGCCTCCCGCAAAGTTGCAATCTTGGCCGGCCGGTCCGTGGTGGCGGCAGCGAGCTTCCAGAGACTAACAACCACATCGGCTTGCCATTGTGTGTTGTCGGGCTCGGCGGCAACGAGATGACGCGCGAGTGCAAGGCTTTCAGAAAATGCGCTGCGCGCCCCATTGAAATCACCGGTTTGTAGCTTGAAATCTCCGATGGCGTCCGCCGCCAGCGACTGCTGGCGCATGGCGGCCAGGTACACGGCGTCGATATGGTCAGATTGAGCCCACGCCGACAAGGATGACAGCGTTAGCAGTCCGATGCCGAACGCGAGCGAGAGGTCAGGGCGTGCGATGTTTCTAGGCAAGGGCGAACGCAATAGCTACATGGCGGATACGCCGCAATGACGACTCTATAGTTGGCTTAATTAAGGAAGGACATCAGGATGGGTGTAAATTTTTATGCATCGGTCCGTCGGCGCGGCAGGCACACCCTCATGGAGCGCGCTATTCTCGGCGATCCGCCGACATTTGCCCGTGCGATCATCGATAGGACAGTTGTCGTGAGCGGGTGCCCAGGCTACCGCCGCCGTGCGCGCTCGCTGTCGGCTGGGGTACCTGAACTTGCGGAGGATGCGACCGTTCGCGTCCATGATGGACACCTGGAAGCTACCTTTGGCTCGCTCGATCAGAATGCTTTTCATGTCATCGCTACGCACCGTTGCGCCGTTCCTCGTGGTGTTTACCCACAGACGAGGGTGCGCATGGCAATCCGTCGCGCGCGGCCGATCCGGCATCGCCAAGGCACGGCACGCGCTGGCGCCTGCGCTGCGGCGTGCCCGTGCTCGCCAGCAATGGAGGGCGTGGCGATCAACACGCAATGGCGCTCACGTTCCCATCCGCCGCGGTGAAAGGCAGCCCACTGACAGGTACGGTTTTCGACCTAAAGCCGAACAAGCGGCAGCGCGGCATGACTCGCCGGTGTCGGCGCCAATGGCGTGCGCCTCCGACGCAAGGCCACTGTTGCAGGCACCCTCATGCGCAGGCACGAAGTTGCATGCACAGTCCCGGGGGAATGCGGGCGAAGCTGTGCGGGAGTTTCTGGTAAAGCCTCTCATTCCAGGCAACGTAGCCGCGGGTGCCGTCGTCTGTGGCCGATCGGCAACGCCTTGCCAGGCGCGTCGCTTTGCTGGTGGCGGCAAACCGCTTCTTGGCTAGTGTCGGCTGCGTGAGCATTTGGCGCGGCGCCAAGGAGCATGCGCATCATGGGATTCCTGCAACGGATAGCGCTCGCGGTAGCGGTGATCGGCGCGTCACCGGCAGGCGCCGAGCAGGCACCGCAGACCGCTGCATCACAATCTCAGCCGCAGCAGCCGCACTCCCTCCCGGCCGAAGGCCATGCGGCCGAGATGCGCGCGGCCGTGATGACACGCCTTACCGAGCTCGGACCGGGAGCGAACGACGAAGAGCGAGCGGAGCATGCAGCGCTTAGCGCGTTCTATGCGGCGCACCCGGAGACCCCGCTGTGGATGACGCCGATGGGGGAGCAATCTGCCCGGGCCGCGGCGGTAGTCTCGGAACTTGCCCATGCCGGTGAGTGGGGGCTAAATGCGCGGGATTTTACCCTTCCGCACGCGGCGTCGTTGACCAATGCCACGCCGACACCGCAGGACGCTGCCGCGTTAGAGGTGGATCTTTCTCTCGCCGTCCTGAAATACGGCCGCTACGCGCGCGGCGGGCGAATCATCTTCCCGGCCGAGCAGTTGAGTTCCTATCTCGACCGACGGCCGCAGCTGCTGGCACCCGGCGCAATTCTGGAAGGCATTGCCGCTGCCGAACATCCCGACGCCTACCTGCGCGGTCTCAATCCGCAGCATCCGCAGTTTGAGCGACTGCGCCAGAAGTATCTTGCCCTCATCGGGCGAAGCTCCGGCGGCGAAAATCGCGGTGCGCTCGGCGCCGAGGCCAAGCGCCTCCTGGCAAATATGGAAGAGTGGCGCTGGATGCCCGCCGACATGGGTGCGCTCTACATCTGGAACAACATCCCCGAGTATTTGCAGCGCGTGGTGAAGAACGGAGAGGTGATCGCAACGGAGCGCATCGTGGCGGGAGAGATCGGCAAACAGACGCCGATCTTCAGCCGACCCATGCGCAAGATCACATTCAAGCCAACCTGGAAGGTACCCGACTCAATAAAGGTACGGGAGCTGTGGCCAAGCCTGCTCAAGGGCGGGCGCCTAATGCGCGAATGGGGCCTCGAGCTGCGCACCAAGGATGACCAGTTCGTCGACTGGACCAAGCTCGATTGGACGAAGACCGACATCCGTGAGTACGATGTCATCCAGCCCAACGGGCCAAAGAGCGTCATGGGAAAAGTCAAGTTCTCGTTCCCCAACCAGCATACGGTCTTCATGCACGACACCATGCCGCGCGATAGGTACATGTTCAACGTCGCGCAGCGAACCTTCAGTCACGGATGCATGCGTGTGCACAACCCAATGCGGCTTGCGGCGATTGTGCTCGGTGAGGAGGGCTGGGACGAGGCGCGTGTCGCCGCCGCCTTCAATGACGGGCCGCTCAACAACGAAATCAGCCTCGAACACAGAATTCCCGTTCACAATACCTACTTCACCGCACTGGTCGATGACTCCGGCAAGCTGCACACATTTCCCGACGTCTATGGGCATGAACGGCGCATTATCCTAGCGCTCGAGGGCAAATGGGAGGCGATCGTCAAAGGCAAGGACCACCTTGCCCCCGTCGAACTCGATCTCGCCGCGGCCCAACACGAGGTCGCCGAGACGCCCGAGGGCCGACACCACACCAGTCTCAAAAGCAATGACAAAGGACTATTCGACAGTATTTTCGGCACCTTCTGAGCAGCGCGCCACGTTGGGCGGCTGCCCGCAGCCACTCGCAACCGCACAGTGCCTCGCGCACGCTATCTGCAGACCTCGCGCGCCAGGCCGGATCCCGCGACCGCCGCCGATCCGCTCTTCTTGCGCCGGTACAAGGCGCCGCGCTTTCCCGCGAAAGGATGGGTCGGCTTCGAACCAGCGGTTCGATCGCGCTCCAGTTCGTAGCCGGTCGGCGCGATCAGCCTAGGCGCAACAAACGGGACAAATCCACCGAACACCGCCACCGAGATGCTGAGACGGAGGGCGATGCCAACCGCACCGCAAAATTGCTCCGATAGCGCCCCCGTTTGCCGCCTTGATCAGATTGAGCAAGCCAACGCGCGCGTCCGCACCTGGTCCAGCAGTTGCCGTCAGCTGAATTGCACGTGGCGCGGTGCTCAGATCACATTCTATTCATTGTCGAGAGTGTTCCGCACCAAACCGCATGCAAACATTTCTCTAGCCGATCCGCCCTGGAGCGAGCCGATCGCGTGACCTGGGATGCTGGCTTAGTGGTAGAGTGAAGCGCAATATCGCACCGCCTCCGGCGCCGTTCTCTGCCCATATCTTTCCACCGTAGGTCTCAACAATCGTGCGCGCGATCGTCAACCCGAGACCGGTGCCGTGCTCTTTCGTGGTGTAGAATGTATCGAAAATCTCGCCGAGCTTGTCTTCGGGAATACCCGTTCCGGAGTCACTCACCGATACTTCCACCGTCGATTCACCCAGCAACGCCGTTTGAATAGTCATCCTGCGAGCGTTCGGTGCTGTGCCGGTCATCGCATCCATACCATTCCTGGCAAGGTTTAGTGTGACCTGTAGCAGGTGGATTCGGTCGGCGCGTACTGGCAATCGTTGCTGCACGCCGATCGCGCGCAGCACAACGCTTCGCTTCTTCGCCTCGGGCAAGAGAATCTGCATTGCATCGGCTATCGCTCCATTGAGATCGAACTCTTGGGCTTCGACCTCGGTTCTGCGCTTCAAGAGTTTCTGCACGTGCGAAATGATTTCCGCCGCATGCTCGTCGGCTCGCCGAATGTCGCGGAGGATCTCCCCCATGCGCATGACATTCGAGGGTTCTGCCTCAAGCAACATCTCCGCTGCATCGGTACTGAGCATGATCGAGGCTAGCGGCTGACTGAGCTCGTGAGCAAATGAGACCGACAGCGCCCCTGCCTCGGCGCTTCTGCTGAGGTGCATGACCTCCAACGACCGGCGGCGAGCCGCTACTTCCGCCTTTCGCCGACCGCGTCGCTCAAGCAACAACCAAGTAGCCATTCCCACCTGCAGCGAAAGCAGGGTGAGGCCCCCTATCACCGGCCAGCGGTAACGCTCCCAACCCGTCCTCTCACGCAGCGGTACGGTGCCTCCGGGCGGCAAGTGGGCCGCGCTACGGTACCACCCCTGCGGCCTCCGCGCCGTCTTGATCGTTCCGGATGTCTCGCCGATGAGGGTGCCGACATAACGCGTTGCCGTCCGCCGGTCGAACTCCACAGCGGAGAGAACGGGCCCAACGACGATGTCCCGATCAAGGTCGCGCACGAGAGTACGCTCGGGGTCGAGCAAGATGACCGCTGCCTGCTCGGCGAATAGACTATGCACACAACCAGCGGATGCTCCGTGTTCCGCAAATCGGGTAGGGTTGGGCGAGGCTTCGCAGATGTCGACCGGATTCGGCGAGTACCCTATGAGCCTCTCGCGAGTGTCTCCCAAGCAGAAGGCGCAGGAAAGAAACGGCCGAGCAAATGCATGCAACAGCACGGTTTGACGCGACCCGGCAACGGCGATCTCAAGTACGGCAAGCCAGAGTATTCCTGCCAGCAAACCCCGGCCAAACCAACTCATCCCCGGAGGAACTCCCCCTTTGGTCGATGATGAACGGCGATAACCGCCTTGGGACAGCTACTCAACGCACACGGCGGATACTACTGTCTATACAGAGTTATCCATTCGGGCGTCAGGGTTTGCACTGAGCCGTGACCGTCGTATGAGGCCTAGCACCCTTGAGCCGATTGGAGCTGGCAATCGAACCGCTCAGCCACACGCCTCGAGGCGATTTGGCTTGATTGACCGCATGCAGGTATTGACCATGGCAACGCTCACGCCGTAGCTGCCACGCCACTTTGGGCGCCACATCGCGGCAGATAGTACGCTTTAGTACTGGGGTGGCAATTGCTCTCGACGCGTTTTGGTACCAGGTTCAGATCGTCCAGCGGGGCCTCGTCCGGCAGCTCCGGACGCGGTGGACCGGGAGCGGCGTTAGAGGGTTTGTCAACTTTCCGCCGCTCCCAGGCTGCTTCCTGTGCCGCTGGCCTCAGCTGGGTCGGAGATGGTACGCGCACCACGTGTGCCGCGCGCTGCAATGCATCGGTTCATCCACGAGGAAAACGCCGGATGCGCCGCAGAGAACTCAGAGACTAACGCCCCCACCCAGACGACGTTGAAATGCGCCGATGAACGCGCAGGTTCTCCAGGATATTTGTCATTGTCGCGAGCACGTCCTCGCCAGCGGAAGCGTCAAATCCTGCTGCCTGGAGCGTTGCAATGGCGCGACGCACGCGCAAGATCCGTTCCTCTCCTTTGGCAATGACCTCGTCAATACTTGCGCGCCCTTTACCTTCCCCCGCGCCGAGCGACCCTAGCACGACCTCGCCGCCGTCCACCGATAGCGCAAACTTGAGCGCACCAATAATCGCCGCAGCGGAAGCAGGTTTGTGCACGACCGGTACAGCCGGCCAGCGGCTCAGTGACCGCTCCGGTATGCCCGTAAAAAAAACGAATGGCACCCTGCGTCGCCTCAATGCCTCACACACGGGCTCGGCGTCGACACAACCGACCCGAACATCAAGCACGCCCGCGGAGAGTGCAGGCTGATCGGCGCATTGCAACGCCTCAGGTATTGTGGGTGCGAGCAGTACGGCCGCGCCTTCGCCCGCCAAGGTTTCCTGAATATCGAATGCAATTAACGGCTCGTCTTCGAGGACGAGCACCCGCTCGCCTTGCAGCGCTTTGGCCTGCACGGGAACCTCCCCACGCCGAACATGCGACCGAACGCAATATTCGACGTCAATAGTTCTCCGCATAATCGCTCATTTCCATGCCGACCTCAATATACGTCATACGTCAATATGAAGCCGTCGTGCGACGGCGCGCTGGGAATGCGTTTTTCGCGGCTCTGCCTCAGCCGTAACCCGGTTTCAGGTGACGGGCATTTCGATTGTGCAAACGAGGCCGCCCGGTCGAAAATCGCGCTGCACCCGTGCTTCGGGCAAACCGCGGTCGATCAGGTAGCTGCCAAAGCCGGTTTCCTTGGGTGCCCTGACGGGCGGACCACCCCTTTCGCTCCAGATCACCTTGAGCCGCCGCCCGCGATCCCCTTCGATGAGTTCCCAGATCATAGTAACGCGGCCTTCTCCATTACTGAGCGCACCGTACTTGGCGGCGTTGGTGGCGAGTTCGTTCAAAAGCAGGCCAAAGGGGGTAGCAGCATCACTGCCCAAATGCACTGGCGGCCCTTCGAGTCGAATCTGCGATGGCTTCTGTGACAGGTACCCGGCAAGCTGCTCACGGGCGACGTCAGCGAGATAGGCGCCGTTCCATTCATTGCCGACCAACAATTCATGGGACCTCCCGATGGCCTGCAACCGTGACTCGAGAGCAGCCAGGACCTGCGCACTGGCACCGCTGCCGCGCAGTGTCTGTGACACGACCGATTGCACAACGGCGAAAATATTCTTTACCCGGTGGGAGAGCTCGCTGAGCAACAGCTTTTGCCGCTCTTCCCACTTGGCTTCGGCCTCCTGTCGCTCGGTCACGTCGACAAACGTGACCACCACGCCTTCGATTTTATCTTCGAGGGTGCGATAGGGCCGCATGCGCATCAGAAGCCAGCGCCCCTCTTGGGTGCGGATCGTGCGCTCGAGGGGCACCAAATCGGTAAGGACGCGCCTGGTATCGCTTGCGAGATCGTCGTACTCGAGTCGGTGCGTGAAATCAGCGATCGGCCTCCCCTCGTCACCGGCCACGATGCTGAAGATGTCGGTAACACGCGGCGTGAAACGATTTATGCGCAGAGCCGTGCTAAGGAACAGGGTTGCCACATCCGAGGAACTCATCAAGTTCTGCAGATCGTTGTGCGCACGCGACACGGCGTCTAGCTTAAGCTTCAGTTCGTTGTTCAGTGTTTGCAATTCTTCGTTGATCGACTGCAATTCCTCCTTGCTGGTCTCCAGCTCCTCGGCGGTAGA
>JBPYEF010000068.1:0-3333 GCA_051985875.1 Hyphomicrobiaceae bacterium | reverse complement strand
GAGAGGATGAAGAGCGCTATGCGGATTTTGTGACCTGCCATCCCACCCTCCGAGATTCCTGCTGGCACTAGCCCGCATACGACAACGGCGTGACCGGGGCGAGTGTCATGCAGCACCAGAGCGCGTGCAAGGCTGCGCGGGTGGCGATTATCGTGCGGCAAGTGTCGGCATCGCAGCCCGGCCCGGCGCGCGCTTCCCTGGTGACCGCGGGCTAAAACGGCGCGAGCGGGCCAAGGAGGGTGGCTACGACGTTCGTTTCATGAACGGATGCGCAAAAGATAAACATGAATATGCGTGCCGGTCCTCAATGGCAGCAACGTCCCGACCGCGATACTTTCCCGTCGTCGCGTTGGTCAGCAGGTTCTGATCGCGCTCCAGCGTCGCAGCCGACCGGCGCCGCCGGGTCGCTGCAAGCGATTTTCACCTCAGGCGGGGAGGGCCACTGCCACGTGCTCCGATCGCTCGCGGGCGCTCCGCGGGGCTCGCGGCCGGCCATCAGCCACGCAAGGCGACAAGCGCTCGATCGCTTGGGGCAGCAAGGCCCCAGTGTCTTGCAGCATGGCTTCATCGCCATGCCGATGTCCGATCTCGAGGCTCCGGTTATGCAGCGGCCGGAGCGTCGACCTGTGGCCGACCGAAACGATCGTGGCATGTGGCAATCGCTCGCGCAACAACCGGTACACCAAGCGCTCGGTGGGCTCATCGAGCGACGCTGTGGCCTCGTCAAGAAGCAGCCAGTCGGGTTCGAAGAGAATGGAGCGAACGATGGTCAAGCGTTGCTGTTCCCCGAGAGACAGCTTTTGTTGCCAATGCGCCCGGTCATCGAGACGCTCAGCGAGCGTAGGGAGCCCTACCTCCCTGAGTAAGGCAGCGATACGTACATCATCATCGCCGGATGAGGTGCGCGGAAAGGTGATTGCATCACGGAGCGATCCTTCCGGCAGGTAAGGGCGCTGGGGCAACACGAGCAGCCGTGAACGCGCCGGCACCTCAATGCGGCCCGCAGCATGCGGCCAGATGCCTGCCAGCACTCTCAACAGGGTGGATTTGCCGGTACCCGATCGTCCCGTGAGTAGCGTCGCTTCGCCTACCGCGAGATCGAGCTTTTCGATCTTCAGGAGCGGCCCACCGCAGGGTTTCTTGAGATCGAGAGCAACTGCACTGATGCGGCACTCAGCGCTGCGCTCGGTAACCTCCAGCACGCCTCCGCAGTCAGCGGCATCGGCGATGCTCAGCTCGAAGCCATCGAGCCGCTCGATAATGGACTTGAATTGCGCAAGTTGGGGATATGCCTTGACGAAAAATGAGAGGGATCCCTCGACCCGCCCGAATGCCGATGCGGTTTGCATCAGCCCGCCGAGGCCAATCGTGCCAGCAAAGTACACCGGTCCCGCGGCCAAGATCGGGACAATGACCTGCAGCTGATTGTACCCCGCGCTGAAGAACGTCAGGCGCTTTTGGCGGCCCATGATCGCCGTCCAGTTGTCCTTGACGTCAGTGAAGTAGGTCATCAGCCTTTTGTGCTCGGCGGTCCCGCCCCTCAGAAGCGCGATTTGCTCGGCGTTCTCGCAAACCCTGAGGAGGCCGGCACGGAAGTTCGCCTCGCGCCGCTGCTGCTCGATTCCAAGGTCAACCAAGGGTCGGCCAATACGATGCGCAATGAATGTCCCGGCCAGCGCATAGACGATGGCGACCCAGACCAGATAGCCTGGCATAGGGTACCCAAACAGCGTTAGCGGAGCAGCGTTTGAGAGGCCCCATAGGATCACCGCAAAGGAGCCGAGCGTCACCGCTGAACCGAGCAGCCCCGTACCAAGGGACAGGGCGTTCGACACGAACAGATTGACATCCTCGGCGATGCGCTGATCGGGGTTATCGCCACAGTTGCTGGAGAGCTGCAGGCGATAGGCGGTGGAATTGTCTAGCCACGAGCCAAGCAACCGATTGGTCATCCATTGCCGCCAGCGAATCTGTAGCCATTGGCTCAAATACAATTGGTAGACGGCGAGCAAAATGACCGATGTCACCAGCACCGAGAAGACCAGGAGTTCGTACCCGAATGCGGACGCGTTCTTCTGCTGAAGCGCATCGTAAAAGCGCGCGTTCCAGGCGTTGAGCAGTACTGCGACGCCAACCTGTGCGAGCTCGATTGCAAGGATGGCGCCGAGGAGACCGCGAGCCGCCCACCGCTCATCGGAACGGAAATACGGCAGAGAAAGCCGAGATATCTGAGCAAGGGTACGAGCAAGTGCGCGCATAGAAGCAATCCCACCACGCCGCGATGCGGCTCAAGATGGGACACGCGGGAGCATGCAGAATCCCCGATTCGGGGGAGTATCGCATGGTGCAACGCCGCTACCCTCCGCTAGCGGCAGCCCCAAGATGGCCAGTCGCCCAAGCCACTTGGGCAGCGTGCCTTGGCGGCGATCGCAGGCAAGGCATGCTACCGCCGTAAGCTCGTCCCCTCAGCCGCTCGCGCGCGAACGCGCGGCGTCGGCATGCCGGTCGTTCATGGCTCGGCCGCCGCAGCCTTGTGCCGGGAGCCGCGGCCGGTGTGGGGCTCGCACGGCGGATAGGGTGTTCGCCCCTAAGCTGCTGAGGATGCTGGCCGACCGCTAGCTCCGCATTCTCGCGGCCCACGATCGCGCCATGGCCCAACGAGCAAGGATCGGTACGCATCCGACGACATACACCGGCCAAAGAGCGGCAAGTGCCTGGCCTCCCGACCAGTCGGGATGCCAAATGCGCCGGTAGCCGCACGCCGCAAACAGCAGCAGTGCACCGAACACCGCGGCGCGATTGGAGAACGGTCCGCCGATCAGCGGCGGGGGCACTGAAGAGGATCTTGCGCCTACGCTTGGTGTCTCCTGCATGTTGGCGATCTCCACTCGGAACGTGGTCCCCGCTTTCGCAGTGTGCTGTCGGCGCGTGAAGGGCCGGTGACAGAGTAGCGCCATCGCGAGCGGGAATGCCGCACGAGCGTGCATCGGGCTGTCATGCAAGCGTCGCATGCGGCGACTAGGCTGTTGCGCCGTCTTCGTCAGCGAGCGCGCAGGCCGAACCTCCGCGCTCGGCCCACATCGCATCACCGTCACATCGCATCACCGTCACATCGCATCGCCGTCACCATGTGCCGCCCGAGGCAAGCGCTGCTGGGGTTGATTGCAGCGACCATGGTCGTGCGGCTCGTCTTTGCCGCGAGCCTTGGGCTCGGCGTTGACGAGAGCTACACGGTCGCGACCGCGCGTCAGCTGCAGCTCGGCTACTTCGATCATCCGCCCGCCGCCTGGTGGCTCGCTTGGGCGGCGGGCAAACTGTTCGGCGAGCAGCACG
>JBPYEF010000067.1:0-13196 GCA_051985875.1 Hyphomicrobiaceae bacterium | reverse complement strand
GAGACGGAGACGCTGGTCGTGGTCGACACGGCTCGATCCCGCCGTGTACAGGGCTTGATCACCGAGGCTTTCGCGTCCCGGCGCTACCGGCAGGAGCTTGAGCGCCGTCAGCGCGAGATGTTCGGCTGAGGGCGCGGCAATGCGTCTCGGGCCCACCCGCGCCGGGCTGGAGCGAAAAAGATTAAAGATGGCACCCGCGCGGCCAGCCCGTACGGCGCCCTCTGCTCGCAGGCGCGGGGCTGTTCCCAGGGTCGCGCGAGAGACGCGAGCGCGCTTGTGGCAAGCGCGCATACGCCGCATAAAAGGCGAGCGGTAAACAAGACCCGGGCGGTCGAGGACCACCCGTCCAGCCGGTGTGATGCACGATGACCCTCTACGGCAATCGTCGACGACTGCACGGTGTGGGTGCCCTGGGTGCGGTTTCTACCCGCACGCGGTACGCGGGCCGTCCGTGCGCTAGTCCCGGGTGCGCGACCATGTCGCCAGCCACCAGGGTGTGCTGCGGGAGCCGAATATGGGCAAGGCTCGGGCGCTCCCGTCGGCCTTGGCGCAACCCGGTTGAGCCCATGTGCGGACCGGAAGCAGGCAACGCCAGGCTCGGTCGGGGAGCGCGGGCGGGAACAGCACACCGTTGAGCGCCGTGCACCCTCACAGCTTCGCCAGCAATCGAGGCGCATGTCTGCGGGGAGCGCACCCTGCCGTGCCGCCACGTATATCCGGCCGCACCCGCCGCGCACGGCAAATGCCCTCCGTCGTACCGCCCGCGCAATCTATCCGCGCGTCGCGCGCTGCCGACCGTAGCCATCGATCCTGAATGCCAGGAGCAGCAGAGAGCCCATGAGCACCACCCCAGAGACGCGCAGCAAAGGCATCGGCGACTGGCGTGAAACCGTAAAGACCATCGTCTATGCGCTTGTCATCGCCCTCGTCGTGCGCACGTTCTTCTATCAGCCGTTCAACATTCCCTCGGGCTCGATGAAGCAGACGCTGCTGGTCGGCGACTATCTGTTCGCCTCCAAGTTCGCCTACGGCTACAGCCGCTACTCGCTGCCCTTCGGCCTCATTCCGTTCGAAGGCCGCCTGTTCGGCGCAGAGCCCAAGCGCGGCGACGTGGTGATTTTCAAGCTGCCCCGCGACAACACCACCGACTATGTCAAGCGCGTGATCGGTCTACCGGGGGAGACGATCGTCGTGCGCGACGCGCTCGTCTACATCAATGGCCAGGTGGTGCCGCAGACGCCCGCTGGCGAATACGTAGGACCGGAAGCGGGATGGCGAGGCAAGCCGCGCTACCAGGAGACGCTGCCAAACGGCGTCACGCACTATGTTCTGCATTGGCAGCAGCAGGCTGAACTCGACAACGTCGGCCCGTTCAAGGTGCCCGAGGGCCATTACTTCATGATGGGCGACAACCGCGACGATTCGATCGACAGCCGTGTGTCCTCGCGCTATGGCGTGGGCTACGTGCCCTACCAGAACCTGATCGGCCGCGCGCAGCTCGTGTTCTTTTCCATAGCCGTCGACGATCCGAATGCGTTTCGCTTGACCAGCCCGTGGACCTGGCCATTCGACGTCCGTTGGGGCCGCATTTTCAGTTTGGTGCACTGACGTTCGCCGCGCCGGTTTCTGCGCGCCAGGAAATGTCGGCAAATACGGGCACGGCGCGCGGATGCCGGAGGCGAACTCTTTGCCAATGATCTGTTCCACCAAGACCGCGGCGGCCTCGCGCATGGCGCGCCTTGGTGCGGCGCGCAGGGACTTGCTCGGGCAGACGCCCGGCTAGCGGCCGTCGTGCATGGCGGCTGCGCCACGGCGCAAGGCCGAAGCTTGTCACCGCGGACCGAGCACAGTGGCAAGAGGCGCGACCATCTCCCGCCGGCACGCGTCTCACCGGGAGCGCGCCTTCGGGCAGGCTGCAGCTTCCCTTTCCCAGCCGAACATGGAGCGGCCGCCGAACGCGGCCGAGACGCTCCTCTCCGCCGCGAGAATGCCTTGCAGCGGCGTGCCGCCCGCGCTCGCCTCCAACCGGCGCGCCTCAGCATCGAGCCTCTGCAGCGCCTGCAGTCGCTCGCCGTGCCCGAGCCTCGCCCGGGCAACTGCGGACTTCAGAACACGGAGCGTCTCGTCGTAGACCCTGATCGGCACGGGAAAGGGGTGGCGGTCCTTGCCACCCAGCGCCAGGGAGAATCGGGCAGGATCCGCAAAGCGGTAGGGGGCGCCGTGCACCACTTCCGCCACCATGGCAAGCGACAGCACCGTGCGGGCGCCGACGCCGGGGGTCAGCAGCAAATCCGCAAAATCAACCGGAGCACGCTCCGCCGCTGCCGCCAGCGCGCCGTGCAGACGGCGGGTGAAGACGTCGCTGGCACGCACATCGTGGTGCGCCGGCATAGCCAGGAACGGCAGTTCCGGTTGCGCCGTCGGCGCCGCCTTGAGTGCACCAATCTCGCGCACGACGCGATCCGGACCGAGCGTCAGGAGCTCGAGCTGCGCACTTCGCGCCCTCTCGGCCCGACGGTCCGTGAGATTGACGATGGCACCCTGCGCCTTACCGGCTATGGCGCTGTGCGGTTCCGAGACGAAGCTCCTCAGTGATCGAGAGTGCCAGTGATAGCGGCGCGCCTGACGCTTGGCGCCGTTCATCCCCTGCTGCACGACCGTCCAATGCCCGTCGTCGGAGACGAAGAAGCCGTGCAGATAGAGATCAAATCCGTCTTGCAGCGCGGCGCTGTCGACCTTGGCGACCAGACGGCTTGCGCGCACCAGGCGCGGCGCATCTAGGCCGCGGCTATCGCCGAGTACGGTGAGTTCCGCGGGGGTGCGCCGGGAATGCCTGCCGCGCCCGCCACAGACGTGAATGCCGAGCTCGTTTTGCAGGGGCTGCAACCCTCGCTTCAGCGCGCCGATCACGCTCGTGGTCATGCCGGAGGAGTGCCAATCCATCCCCATCACGGCGCCAAAGGACTGGAACCAGAAGGGATGCGCTAATCGCTCCAACAAGGCGTCGCGACCATAATGGTGAACGATCGCCTCGCAGAGCACGCCGCCCAGGGCGGCCATGCGCGAGGCCAGCCACGCGGGAACGCGCCCGCTGTGCAGGGGTAAATCGGCGCTGCCGGTGCGTCGGGCCATGTGGCTGCTGGGACGGAAAGGTGATCCACCCGAGTCGCTTTCTGGCAACGTACCAGGATCGCCGGGGGTGACGCATCCGAATTCCCGCCGACATCCGTCTTGCACGAGCAACGTCCGGCCAGGATTTTAATCCGTGAGCGATGCGCACGGGCGTGGGCATTCGGCCGGGCGAGGCGCGCCTCTCGGCGCACCTGCCATGTGGCAGGCCAGCGTCGGATCATTGGGCTAGTCCACGACCTTCCGCCGCTGCCGCACGCCGGCGCGCACCGAACGCACCCCGGGCTGCGGTTGAACGGCCAACCCGTTGGCGAGGGCGATGAGCACCGCCGCATGGCAGGCATCGGCCGCGCCATCCTCGGGTGGCGGACACCAGCAGGCCAGATGCTTGCCGCGCAGGGTGGGGAGGGCCCGCAACAACGCTGCGCGCCGCCGCGCGAGATCCGCGCGGTGATCCGACAGGGCCGCGACCGGAATCGGGCGGCCGGCGATCCAGGCGCGATACAAGGCGACCGCCCCATCGCGACCGTAATCCTTGGCGGAAAACGGATTGCCGAACGGGGTGGTGCGGTCGACCTTGATCGTGTTGGCTGGCATGCGCCAACCACTGCGGCGCTGCAGTTGCACGCGGCGCGGCGGAGCCGATCCTGCGCGCCCCACTCGGCCTCGTTGCTGCATTTCGGCCGCTCCGGTACGCACCCTTTCTTCAATATGTCATGCAGCGCAAAGCTTCCCAAGCGTCTTCAGCCGCTCACGGCCTGACCCACCCCTTCGAGGAGTCCGATTGGGCGTTCGAAATCAACTGCGACGCTTTTCGCCTACCTCGCCTGCTTCGCGGGCCGCTCGGTCGGGCGCTCGTGGCAGAGGTCAAGCTTGTGGGCATGCACGGTGAGATGCACCATCCGACGTTCTTGAGATTGACACGGACAAGCGCTCATGCGCTCAGAGGCGGCGCTCAGAGAAGGTCGTCCGCGAGAGCGGCCTGGGGCAAAACCGCTGACTGGGCTTCCCAGTTGCCGTATGCTGTGGCGATGTCGATTGGACGCTTACTCATCATCCTCGGGCTCGTGCTGGTGGTCCTGGGCGTGCTATGGCCGCTGTTGCCCAAGCACGGCCTTCCTCGACTGCCTGGCGACATCGTTATCGAGCGCGACAATTTCCGCCTGTACGTGCCGCTGGCGACTTCGCTCCTCATCAGCGTGGTGTTGAGCATCCTCTTGTGGCTGTTCAATCGCTGACCTCCCCATGCGACGACCTCTGCTGGTGATCGACGGCGACTCGCTTGCACATCGCGCCTATCACGCGTTGCCGAAGACGGTTCGGCGCCGGGGCAACAAAGGTGCGGGCGCGGTTCTCGGCTTTGCCAACATGCTGCTGCGCCTGTACCAAGCGGAGAGCCCGCGTGCCGTGCTGATTGGCTGGGATACGCTAGAGGCCACCACCTACCGCCACCGGGCCCTGGCCGAATATCAAGCGGGAAGAAGCTTCGATGCCGAGCTCATCGAGCAGCTGCAGGTCCTGCCGACCTTCGCAGCGGCCTTTGGCTTTGCCTCAGCCAAGGCAGCGGGCTACGAGGCCGACGATTTCCTGGCAGCAGGGGCGGCGCGCGAGGAAGCGCGCGGCGGCAGCGCGCTGGTCGTCACCGGCGACCGCGATGCCTACCAGCTCGCCTCCTCAGCGACGACCATCCTGCAGCCGATCCGCGCCGGCGAATTGGCGCGCATCGGGCCGGCGGAAGTGCACGCACGGTACGGCGTGGATCCCAAGCAGGTTCCCGACTTCATCGCCCTGCGCGGCGATACCGCCGATGGCATTCCGGGGGCGCCGGGCGTTGGGGAGAAGGGCGCGGCAAGCCTGCTGCAGAAGTATGGCTCGCTGGAAGCGATCATCGCCGCGGGACGGTTTGCCACGCACGCGGACCGCTTGCGGCTTTATCGCCGCATTGCCACCATGGATCGCTCGGCACCGCTGCCGCCACTGCGCAATCAGCGACCCTCGTGGAGCGGGGCTGCGGCGCTCGCCCGCGACTGGCAGCTCAACCAACTTGCCGATCGGCTCGACGCGCTGGCGCGATCCGCGGCGCCGCGCGCAAGCGACTGACGCGAGCATCGCATCAAGGCGGGGTAACACGCCTGACCGCGCGCGCAGATGCCCACCGCACCAGTAGAACCATCGGTGCGCCAGCGGCACTATCCTGGGCAAGGCGCGGCAGGTTGCGCGAGCGCAAAGGCGTCAGCCCTGAGCACCGGACGCGTACCACTGCTTGCGAGCGTTAGGCTGCGCTCGATGGCCGCATATCGCGCTCGGCATTCCCTCAGCGTTGGCCCGAGGACGGATAGAGCAGTTGCGGCCTTGGCCTCAGTACCGTCTGGCGGCCGCGCTTGAAGGCGCACAGCACGGGCGCAACGGTGGCGACGGCTTCGGCCGGCGTATGCGCATCGATGATCACGACATCTGCAAGCTTGCCCACTGCCAGCCCATAGTCCTGCAGGTTCATCAGCCGCGCCGATCGCTCGCTGATCATTGCGAACAGCGCAGCCAGCCGTTCCCCATCCGCGACCTGAAGGATGTTGGCATGCAGGTTCGCGATGCGGATTAGCGAGCCATCGCCATAAGGCGTAAACGGGTTCAGAACGTTGTTGGTCGAAAGCGAGCAGTTGCACCCCTGCTCTGCGAACAGATTCGCATCGGCGACGCAGCGCGGAACATTGTAGTCCTGATGCCGGCCGAGCACGAACAGGTCGGTCGCCGGCAGCACGGTCACGGCCACGCCCGTGTCGGCGAGCCGCTTGGCGATGGCCATCTGCCGCGCCGGAGGCAGACCCGCGAGCTTGGTCGCATGGCCGATCGCCACCCGGCCGCCGAGATGGAAGCGCTCCGTTAGTTCGGCCACGAGATGCATGTCTAGACTTGCAGGGTCGTGGCCGGAATCGATGTGCATGTCGATATCGACGTCGAACTGGCGTGCTAGCTCGAAGATGCGGGCAATCTGTCCGGGATGATCGACATCGTAGTTGGGCGCGGCGCCAATCACTTTGGCACCCATGCGCAGTCCGGCCACGAGTGCCGCGTCGGCGGCCGGAGACGTCGTCAAGCCTTCCTGAGGAAACACGCAGATCTCGAGGTCGACGGCCCAGGCGTATTCCTTAGCCAGCAGCTGCAGAGCTTCGACCCCCTTGACGCCGACCGGAGGGTCGATCTCAGCGTGCGTGCGAATGCGCGTCGCCCCGTGCGCGATGCAGGCCTCGAGCGTCTGCTTCGCGCGCGCGTAGATGTCCTCCACCGTAAATGTCGGCTTCACGGCCTGGACACGGCGCATATGGTCGGGCTGATCGCGACTGGGCTCCGGAGCGCAGCGCGCGACAATGCGTGACTTGTCGAGGTGAATGTGCGTTTCGATCAGCCCTGCACAGCACAGGCAACCCTGCGCGTCGAAGGCCGGTGCCTCGGCGACGATGGCCTTCTCTATTGCCGCGATACGCCCGTCGCGAATGCCGACGTCGACCAGTTCGTCCTCGCTCGCGTGTGGAAGGCGCGCATTGCGAATTATCCGATCCAACATGGTTCGTGCTCCGATCCCCCGGCTCGCCCTCGCCCGCCGCCTCGAGCAATGGACCGCCATGGCACGCGCTCGACAGTAGGGGCTCCTGCCGCACTTGGGCAAGAAGAACGGCTGAGGCACGGCCGCACGCATTGCCAGAGATCGGCGGGGGCGAATTGGGCGGAGGCGACGGCCGCCGATAAGCGGCGTTTTGCGACGATCCGGAAGCCAGCTCGTACACCGGCCGCTCTGGGCGTGCGCGCTGGACTGCAAGGCTCACGCAGCCATAGCGCAGCAACTCCTGGGGATGGCGCTTTTGGTCTTCGGGCATTTGCGAACCAATGCCTCGGGCAGGTCCCCCGAGACCTGGCCCGCACCAGAACTCCCATCACCACACCACTGCAAGGGCGCGATCCGCGCGGCTGCTGCATTGGCAGCTCGACGGCCAAGCGTCACCCTCGTCGCGACGCCAGCGCATCGCCCTACCAAATTGCGGCCATTGCGGACGGACCACGCGTCCTGGGCGCCGCGCGGCGTCAGACGTTGGTGTAGCGCCGCATTTCCATTCTGGCGATCGCCCGGCAGTGGACTTCGTCCGGACCATCCGCCAGCCGCAGCGTTCTTATGCCGGCATAGTGCTTGGCGAGCCCGAAGTCCGTGGTCACGCCGCCCCCACCATGCGCCTGGATTGCATCGTCGATGATCCGCAGCGCCATGCGCGGCGCCTGCACCTTGATCATGGCGATCTCGAGCTGGGCGACCTTGTTGCCGACCTTGTCCATCATGTCGGCCGCTTTCAGGCACAGCAACCGCGTCATCTCGATGTCGATGCGTGCTTCAGCGATCCTTTGCTCCCAAACGGATTGCTCGGAGATACGCTTGCCGAAGGCCGTTCTCGACTGCAGGCGGCGCACCATTTTTTCCAACGCCGATTCCGCAACCCCGATGGTACGCATGCAGTGGTGGATACGTCCGGGACCCAGACGCCCCTGGGCGATTTCGAAACCGCGACCTTCGCCAAGAAGCAGGTTCTCGGCAGGCACACGGACGTGGTCTAGGATCACCTCGGCGTGACCGTGTGGCGCATCGTCGAAGCCGAACACGGGAAGCATACGCACGACCTTGATACCCGCGCTGTCGAGGGGAACGAGGATCTGCGACTGTTGCCGGTGCCGGTCGGCATTCTTGTCCGTCTTACCCATGACGATGGCAATCTTGCAGCGCGGATCGCCGACGCCGGAAGACCACCACTTGCGGCCCGAGATCACGTAATGGTCTCCGTCACGGCGAATTTCGGTCTCGATGTTGGTTGCATCTGAGGAGGCGACGTCCGGCTCGGTCATCAGAAATGCCGAGCGAATCTTGCCGGCGAGCAACGGCTTCAGCCAGCGATCCTTCTGCTTCTCGCTTCCATAGCGATGCAATACCTCCATATTGCCCGTGTCCGGCGCCGAGCAGTTGAACACCTCGGAGCCAAACGGCACTTTGCCCATCGCCTCGGCACATAGCGCATATTCGAGATTGGTGAGCCCCGCACCGTGGTACTCCGCCGTGTCGTGCGCCGGTGACGGCGGCAGGAACAAGTTCCACAATCCCTCGCTATGCGCCTTCTGCTTGAGGCTTTCGAGCACCGGCACGACCTGCCAGCGCTTTTCCGGTGCCACGTCCATCTGCCGGGCGAATTCCGGGATCGCCGGATAGACATGCTCGGTCATGAAGGCGACGACGCGGTCGCGCCAATGCTTTTGCTTGTCGCTGATCGAGAAATCCATGTGCGCTCCTCATCCTTTCGCGTTTTGCGCCCTGCCTGGTGCGGCGTCGGCAGGATTTAGCCGCGCCCGCATCGCTCGTCACCGCAAACCACCGGCCATAAGGCTCCTGATCCGCCGGAGCGCGCAAGCCCGCCCGCGGCCCGCTCAACATGCCAACGCCGCCTGCCGAACGCCCTGCAGCTTCGCGCGCTCTATATGCATATACGCTGCGCGGCGCCGATGGTAGGGAGCGCGCCAGCCGGCGATAGGTGCCGTTGGCAGCGCGGGCCAGGGGCGACGCGCGGCCTTTGCCAGCCGACGGAACCGACACGAACGCGGCGCGCCTGGCGTCCTCGGGCCTTGAATTGCGGCGCAATCTCGGGAACTCTGCCATTGGCCAGCGCGCACACGGAGGACAGGCGATGCACAAGACGGGGATATCGCGTCCGAGTCGCCGCACGGCGCTGGCGGCACTAGGGGGTGCATCCGTCGCCCTGCCATACATCCTATCCGGCCGGGCGCGGGCCGACGCGCAACTCGCGGTGCGCACCCCAGGTGGCGTGTACGACGAGGTGAAGCGGCAAGCCGTCTACGACCCGTTCCGCAGGGCAACCGGCATCGAGATCGTGCCCATTGCCGCCACCGTGGCGAAGCTGCTTGCCATGCACCGCGCCGGGCAGATGGAAGTGGACCTGATCGACACCGGAGACGATGTCCTGCTGCAGCTCGACGCGGAAAAGGCCCTGCTGCCCCTCGATGTCAAAGCCTTCAAGCGCACCGATCTCCAGGACATCGAGCCGACTGTGAAGCACCCATCCTTCATCGGCAGCTTCAATTACGGGATGGTCATGGGCTTCCATACCGCAGCCTATCCCATGGGCAAGGAGCCGAAGTCCTGGGCGGAGTTCTGGGACATCAAGGCTTTCCCGGGGCCGCGGACGCTGGCCGACATGGCGAGCGGCGCACCCGACCTCGAGTTCGCGCTACTGGCCGACGGCGTGCCGATCGACAAGCTCTATCCGCTCGACATTGACCGCGCCTTCAAGTCACTGTCACGCGTCCGGCCGGCGGTCACCAAGTTCTGGGACACGGGCGCGCTGTCGGCGCAGATGTTGGCCGACAAGGAAGTGGTGCTCGGGGCAATCTGGAGCACGCGCCTCGGTGTGGCGATCGACAAGGGGGCGCCCCTCGGCACGCAGTGGAATGAGAACGCCACACTCGGCCAGGCTTATGGCATCCCCGTCGGCAGCCGCAATGTCGAGGCGGCGCTCGCCTTCATCGACTTCAGCCTGAGCCCGGAAATCCAAAGTGCCTGGATGACGCCCTACAAGGCCATGCCGGTCAACCAGAAGGCCTATGGCGCGATGGCGCGGGAATTGCTCGATCCGGCGACGAACGTGCCGTGGACCAAGTCCAAGGGGTTCGTCCGCGATATCCTCTGGTGGTCGGAGAACCGCACCAAGGTAAGCAACGCTTGGTCGCAGTGGGTGATCCAATAGCGCGCCGCCGATCCTCGGGCATCGCTGCGGTGTGCCCGCATTGCGGAGGTCGTCACGTGGGCAATTCCGGGCAATCCGCGGTGCGGGGCGGCGGCAGGAAGCGGGCGACAGGAGCCTCCACCACGAGGGCGGGCGGCGAGGGCGGACCCGATCGGCGGTCTCGTCTGGCGGCGCGCGTCGCTACCGCCGGCGCATGAGCCAGGGCGGGCGACTCCCCGAAGGCAAAGGGGCGATCACGCTGCGCGCAGTCAGCAAGCGCTTCGGTGAGGAGCGTGTCATCGACGGCCTCGACCTGGCGATACTACCCGGCGAGTTTTTTTCCCTGCTCGGGCCATCGGGCTCGGGGAAGACCACGACGCTGCTGATGATCTCGGGCTTCGCCGAGGTCGATGAGGGGTCGATCGAGGTCGACGGCAAGAATATCGCCGGCCTGCCGCCGCAGCGGCGCGGCTTTGGCATGGTGTTCCCGAACTACGCGATCTTCCCCCACCTGAACGTGTTCGAGAACGTCGCCTTTCCACTGCGTGCGCGCCGGTTCGACAACCAGGTAATCGCCGATCGCGTGGCGTGGGCGCTCAACCTGGTGCGGCTCGGCGGTTTCGCCGACCGCTTCGCCCGGCAATTGTCGGGCGGCCAGCAGCAAAGGGTCGCCATTGCCCGCGCGATCGTCTTGGAACCGCGCGTCGTGCTGATGGACGAGCCGCTCGGAGCGCTCGACAAGAACCTGCGCTTTGAGATGCAGGTCGAGATCAAGGAAATCCAGCGCCGCCTCGGAATGACGGTCGTATACGTCACCCACGACCAGGAGGAGGCGATGAATATGTCCGACCGCATCGCGATTCTCAACCGCGGGCGCATCGAGCAGGTCGGCGTCCCAATGCAGGTCTACGCCGAACCCGCCAACGCCTTCGTCGGCCGCTTTCTCGGCGAGGCGAATATTCTCGAAGGGTCGATTGCGGCGCTGGACGGGTGCATCGCCACCTTGCGCATCGGCGCCTTGTCGCTGCGCGCCACGGCGCGCGCAGGCGCGAATTTGCAGCATAGGGCGGAGTTGTTCGTGCGTCCGGAGCGGATTGCGATCGTCGCGGCAGGCGGCGGCGATGGCGCCGGCAACCGTATCGCCGGCCGCGTACGACGGGTCGCGTTCCTCGGCAACATCGTGCGCTATCTCGTCGCCGTCGCACCATCGACCGAGCTGACCGTCGACGTGCAGAACTCGCGGGGCTCTCCGCTTGCCGCCGATACGCCGGTGGAGCTCACCTGGGCCGTCGCGGACAGCCTGCTGTTGGGGAGTGGCCGATGCGGCGGCTGATCTCCAGCAGTGACCCAGCAATCCTGCTGCTGCCGGCCGCGGCGCTACTGCTGCTGGTTTTTGTGCTGCCAACGTTGCTGTTTTTCGTTGCCACGCTCGGTGAACTCGGCGGCGTCGGCGAGATCGTCAAGCAGGCGATTGCAACCCTGTCGTCACGCGCGGTGGTTACCGCGATGCTTACCACCAACTGGATGGCGCTCGCCGTCACGCTGCTTGCGCTCGGCATCGGCTACCCGCTCGCCTACCATCTGACGACCGCCGACCGGTGGCAGTTCACGCTGATCCTGTTCAGCATCATCGTGCCGTACTTCACCAGTGTGATCGTCAGGACGTACTCGTGGATGGTCCTGCTCGGGAGGAACGGCGTCATCAATCAGATTCTGATGCGACTCGGCGTCGTCGATCAGCCGCTGCTGCTTCTCTACAACAAGGCGGGGATCCTGATCGGCATGACGTACGTGCTGCTGCCCTACATGGTGTTGACGCTGTACTCGGCCATGAAGGCGGTCGATCCGAGTTACCTGCGGGTGGCACATGGTCTCGGAGCGAGTCCCGCTTACGCCTTCCGCCGCGTCTACCTGCCGCTCACTGCCCACGGCGCGGTTTCTGGCTGCCTGATCGTGTTCATCCTGGCGATCGGCTTCTTCATAACGCCGGCATTGATGGGAGGACCCCGCGACGTGATGATCGCCATGCTCATCGAGCGCTCGGTGGAGATTACACTCGACTGGTCGAGTGCCGCCATGATGTCGCTGCTGCTGCTGCTGCTGACGCTGCTGCTGTATGCGATCTACTATCGCGTGACCGACGTCAGCCGCATGACGGGTGGCTAACCATGCGCCGCAGCGGCTCGGCACGGGTGCTCGCCGGCTACGTTCTTTTTGCGTGCCTCGGGCTACTCGCACCGATTGCAATCGTCTGCATCTTGTCGTTCAGCGGCGAGGGCTACGTGCACTTCCCACCCCGGTCGCTGTCGCTGAGGTGGTTCGCGGCGTTCTTCGGCGATACGGGATGGCGGCAGTCGCTGCTGTCAAGTACGCTCATCGCCTCGATCGCCAGCGGCATCGCCACGCCCACAGGCTTCCTTGCCGCCTATGCGCTGGTGCGCAGCGCCGTGCGCGGCAAGAAGCTCGTGCTATCCCTGCTGTTGACGCCAATCATCGTACCGACGGTAATCACCGCGATTGCCATGTATTTCCTCACCGCCAAGCTCGGACTGGTCGGCAATCGGCTCTGGCTCGGGGCCTGCCACGCGGTGGTCGCCATGCCGATCGTCATGCTGATCCTGCTATCGGCGCTGCAGGGCGTCGACATCACGTACGAACGAGCGGCCCTTAGCCTGGGGGCCAGCCGCGCTCGGGTTTTCTTCCGGGTCGTGCTGCCGATCACGCTGCCCGGCATCATGTCGGCGGCGCTGTTCGCCTTCCTCGCCTCCTTCGACGAGCTCGTCATCTCGCTGTTTCTCGCCGGGGCACGCGCACAGACGTTGCCGGTGCGTATCTGGAACAGCCTGCATCTGGAAATCGAGCCGGTGATTGCCGCTGCGGCCACCTTCCTGATCGCGCTCACGGCCGCCGTCCTGCTTCTCGAGGGTGGTATCCGCCGGCTGCGCAGGGGTATTTTTGCCAGGGGGTCCGATGCGCCATGAGCGGTGAACATCCCTTCTTCTCCCGCGCCGAGTTCGGCGACCGTCTCGTGCGCCTGCGCACGCGACTTGCCGCGTGCGGCGTAGAAGTCGGTCTATTCGACGAGATCGAAGCGCTGAGCTGGATCGCTGGCTACGGCAATTCCGAGAACCGCTGGCGCTGCGCGGTCATCCCAGTCGCCGCCGAACCCTTGTTCCTGATCCGCGCGCTCGATGCCGGGCCGTGCCGCACGCGCAGCTGGATTGCGGACATTGCGAGCTACCGGGACTGGGAGGATCCAATGTCGCTGCTGGCGGACGCGTTGGCGCGCCGCGGGCT
>JBPYEF010000066.1:0-6554 GCA_051985875.1 Hyphomicrobiaceae bacterium | reverse complement strand
TGCACACGGAGCGGGGACCGTACTTCCTGACGCTCTATGAGAAGCGCGTAACACCTGCAGATCTGCCGTTCTTCCTCGGGCTGATGGAGCATCTGGCGCGTGCGGGGCTGACCCCGACACCGGTCCGCGACCGCAAGGGCCATTTGCTGCGTCAGCTGGCGGGCAAACCCGCCGCGCTGGTCACCTTTCTCGAGGGAGTTTGGCTGCGTCGCCCGCAGCCGCGGCACTGCGGCGCGCTGGGCCGCAGCATGGCCGAGCTGCACCTCGCGGGCCAATCCTACCCGCTGCGGCGTGCTAATGCGCTTGGGCTCGCTGGCTGGCGTCCACTCTACGCGCGCTTCCAAACACGCGCCGAGGAGATCGCGCCCGGACTTTCGGCGATCATCGAGCGCGAGCTCGCTGAGCTGGAATCCAGTTGGCCGACCGACCTACCGCAGGGCATCGTGCACGCCGATCTGTTCCCGGACAACGTCTTCTTTCTTGGTGACCGCCTGTCGGGCCTCATCGACTTCTACTTCGCGTGCAATGACGCGCTCAGCTACGACGTTGCCATCACCCTCAACGCCTGGTGCTTCGAGGCCGACCACGCCTTCAACCTGACCAAGGGCCGTGCTCTGCTCGCGGGGTATGAGAGCGTGCGCGCGCTTACCCCGGCCGAGCGGGCAGCGCTGCCACTGCTGGCGCGCGGTGCCGCACTGCGTTTCCTGCTGACGCGCGCCTATGATTGGCTGCACACCTCGCACGAGGCCTTAGTCAACCGCAAGGACCCGCTGGAATTCGTGCGGCGCCTCACCTTTCATCGCAGCATCCGCGCGGCGAGCGCGTACGGCTTGTAGGAGGCCGCCGATGACCGATGCACCGCTGGTGCACATCTATACGGACGGTGCCTGCTCGCACAACCCAGGGCCCGGCGGCTGGGGCGTGATCCTGATCTCTGGCGCGCACCGCAAGGAGCTCTCGGGGAGCGAGGCGCTGACCACCAACAACCGCATGGAGTTGACGGCAGCGATCGCCGCGCTGGAGGCGCTGAAGAGGCCGGCGCGCGTCGAGTTGCACACCGACTCCGAATACGTGCGCAACGGCATCAGCCAGTGGCTCGAGGGTTGGAAGCGCAAGGGCTGGCGCACAGCCTCAAATGAGCCGGTAAAGAACGTCGATTTGTGGCAGCGCCTCGATGCCGCCCAAGCGCGGCACCGGGTTCGCTGGCACTGGATCAAGGGCCACGCCGGACATGCCGAGAACGAGCGCGCGGATGCGCTGGCGCGCGCGGCCCTGCGCCCGCACCTGGCGCGCAGGAGCCGACCGGATAGCGATGCCGACCCGCAGTGACCGGAGCGCTCGAGGCAGCGCTGCGTTCCTGCGCGCGCGGATGCGAAAGCTCCCCGCTCGCTCGCGTCACGACCATGGTGCCCGACGAGGGGCTCGCATTCTCAGGGCTGCGTGGAAGCTCCAAGCCCGGGCACCAACGGTCACGACAATTTCTGGCGCCCGCGGCAACCTGACATTCACCCTTGCCGCGTGAACCGCCTGGCCGGAGTGTAACGTCCCCCCTCGCCCAGGCGGGAGACATGCATCATCGCGCCCGCACCGCGCCCCTGAGCGGCATTGTGGTGCCGCAGCGGCGCGGTTTCAGCGCGCTCCCCTCGCCGCTGCATCGCGGTTGCGACGGCGCGCTGATCGCAGCACCCACACGCCCGGTCCCGCCCCCGCCCGGGAGACCGCCGGTTTGCCTTAGGGGGAAACCCTTCCCCAATCATCAGGGCGAGGAGATGCCGGCGCGACAAGCCGTTGCGACGCCGCGTCGCGAGCCGTATCGGCGCTGGCGATGCGCATCCGCGGCCCCGCGGCTCGGCGGTGCGCCCGCCAGAGACCCCCGTGCAAGGTGCGCCCCGAACGTTCGCCGTTCTCGGCTCGGCGCACACAAGCACCGAAGGCCTCATCCCCTTGCTCCGACGCCTGCCGATCGTCTCGGCGGCGCAATGGTTGTATTTGCCGAAGCGGGCGCTTTGCACCTATGCTGGCAGCCCGGCAGGATGCTGCTGCCACGCCCAGGGTTGTTATGGGACGCCGATCGACGCACACACCCCAGCAGCTGCGCGAGCTGATCCTCGATGCCGCGCAGGAGATCATCGACGCCCAGGGCCTCGCCGGCCTATCGGCGCGCGAAATTGCCCGGCGCATCGCCTATTCGCCGGGCACGATCTACAACATGTTCGACAATCTCGACGACGTCGTGCTGCACGTGGAAGCGCGGGTGCTCGATGATCTCGACAAGCGCCTGTGCGCGGTACTGCAGGAAGGCGCGCATGCCAATTCGGCGGCCAGGTTGGCGCACGCTTACCTGGCTTTCACCCACGAAAAGCCGCGGCTGTGGAACCTGCTGTTTGAGCATCATCTACCTGCCGATACCCAGCGCCCCGCCTGGTATCAGCAGAAGCTCGAGGGCTTGATGGGGCGCGTCGAGGAAACGCTCGCACCTTTGTTTGCGCCGGGGCGCGAGGCGGACCGCCAGCGTGCCGCGCGCGTGCTTTGGGCGGGGGTGCATGGCATCACCTCGCTGTCGACTGCCGACAAGTTGTCGGTCGTGACCTCCGAGTGCGCGGGCCGGTTTATCGACGACCTCGTCGACACCTATCTCGCCGGACTGCGCTGCGGGCAGGCGCTCGACGAGAAGATCAAGGCGTGAGGCGTCGGCTGCATGGCCGTTCACATCACGATGCTTCCAAGCAGCGAGTACGCCAGCTGGCCTGTAAGCCGGGTTCTGTCTGGAGAAGCTATTCTCCGCGACGGCCATTCCTCTGCGACGCCGCTTGCGCGGCACCTTGAGCGACCAACCCGGGCGGCGGGGTGAGGATCGCACCCGGGGTTGCGAGCTTGCGCCCGCGCCCCACGCCGCCCCTATGCGGTCTTGCTCCCGGTGGGGTTTGCCGTGCCGCTTGCGTTGCCGCAAGCGCGGTGCGCTCTTACCGCGCCGTTTCACCCTTACCGCTGCGGATAACCGCAGGGCGGTCTGATCTCTGTGGCACTTTCCCTGGGGTTACCCCCGGCGGCCGTTAGCCGCCACCGTTGATCCCTGGAGCCCGGACTTTCCTCCACCGGACCGGGCGACGCCCGGAGCCGGCAGCGGCCGTCCGGCCAGCTGGCATAACTGGAATTAGGGTGCTTTGCGACGTTCGGTCAAGTCACGTCGCGCCACCAACGCTGCCGACCGCTGTCAAACGCTATCCGCGGAGCGCGGCATTGAGCCGCTCGAGGGTGGCAAGGGTCGAGCGGTCGATACACCCGTCGGTGCGTTCGGGCCGGAAGTGCCGCTGGAAGGCGCGCACCACGCCGCGCGTCGCGGAGTCGGCGACCCCTGTCGTCTCGAGGCCATATCCATAGGCGGCGAGCAAGGCCTGAGTCGCGACGACGTGCGCCGGCGACTCCACGGGCTCGGCATCGGGGCCGGCCCGGTGGGCGACGTCCAGCGGCTCTGGCGGCACCCAGTGACCGATACCCACCGCTGCTAGCCTGGCCCACGGGAACTTCTCGCCGGGATCGCGCTTGCGCGCCGGCGCAACGTCGGAGTGGGCGAGCACGCGCTCCGGGCGGATACGGTGGCGAGCGATGATGTCCGAGCCCAGCGCTTCGAGCGCGCGCAACTGTGCGTCAGGAAAGTCGGGATAACCGAGTTCGTGCCCGGGGTTGTGCAGCTCGATACCGACGGAGGACGAGTTGATGTCGGACTCTCCTTTCCAGACGGCAACCCCCGCATGCCAGGCGCGCATGCTCTCGGCGACCAGCTGGGTGATGCGGCCGTCTTCGTCGATCACGTAATGCGCGGACACCTTGCTTTCCGGCCGACTGAGCCAGTCGATCGCCTGCGCCGCGTCGGCGACGCCGGTGTAGTGCAACAGCAGCATGTCCGGCCGGCCGCTACCGCGCCGTGGCCCGAAGTTCGGCGAGGGATGGAGCGCGGCGGCAAGCTGCGTGTCGGCTTTGCCGATCACAGTCCGCGCTCCCGGGCGATCGTCGCATAGGCCGCGTTGATCGCGGCAAGCTTGCGGTTGGCAAGCTCGATGAAGGCGGGCGGAACGCCGCTTGCCAGCATGGTATCGGGGTGGTTGGTGCGCACCAACGCGCGATATTGGGACTTGATCTCGGCGTCGCTCGCAGCGGGGCTCAGTCGGAGCACGTCATAGGGGCTGTCGGGGTCGACCACGAAGCGAGCGCGGACAAAACGGAACTCGCTGTCGGAGAAGCCGAAACGGTGTGCTACAGCCTGAAGGAAGGCATCCTCCTTGGGATGCAGGATGCCGTCGGCGGCGGCAACGTTGAGCAACCCCTCGAGCACGTGCTGGAGCAGCCGCTTGTCGTCTTTCAGCAGAACGGCGATCTGATCGGCGTAGCTCTCAAACCCCGCGACGTCCTGCTGCGCAAGCTCGTACACCCGCCGTACGTTGGCCGCCTGCTCGGGCGGGAAACGGTACATGGCCTCGAACGCCTCGCGCTCGCCGCGCGAGACGACGCCGTCGGCCTTGGCCATCTTGGCGCTCAGAGCCACGACGCCGATGGTGAAGGCGATGTTGCGTTCCGGCAGCCCGGCGGTCGTGACGCCGAGCGCGGCGCCGAGCTCCTGCAGCAGGCTTCCTCCCGCATCGCCGACGGCGGTTGCCAGCCCTGCAATCCTTTGCCACACGGTCATGACACCCACACTATTGCGTTTTGCCGTCCGGCAAAAGCGCCGGCCCGAGGGAAAGGAATTGCACGCAGCAGGGCATGCGGATAATCCCTGATGCCGCGATGGGCGCGCCTGCGCAGTGGTGGGATGCACCCCGAAACGGCGAGGCCCCAACCGGCAAGGCCAAACGGCGAGACCGCAGACGGCAAGGCACGATGCTACGATCCGACGACGCGGCAGATGACGAGGTCATCATAGCGCGCCAGGGCCGGCTGGGGCGCGTCACCATGAACCGGCCGCAGGCGCTCAATGCCCTTACCTATGCCATGGTCGGCCGCATCTGGCAGGCGCTGTCGGCCTGGATGGATGACGCCGCAATCGAGCTCGTCGTGATCGACGGGGCGGGGGGCAAGGCGCTGTGCGCGGGTGGCGACGTGCGCGCCCTCTACGCCAGCCGGACGCAGGGATCGGCAGCGGCGCGCGCATTCTGGAGCGAGGAATACCGCCTCAATGCCCTGATCGGCAGCTATCCCAAGCCCTGCGTTGCCCTCCAGGACGGCATCGTCATGGGCGGCGGGATCGGCCTGTCGGCGCACGCGCGCCGGCGCGTGGTCACGGAGCGCTCGCGCCTCGCCATGCCCGAGACGGGCATCGGCCTCATTCCCGACGTCGGCGCCACCTGGCTGCTGGGGCGCGCGCCAGGCGCCATCGGCATCTACCTCGGGTTGACCGGCGCGGCGATGTCCGCCGCCGACGCTATCTATGCGGGCTTTGCCGACGCCTTCATCCCCTCTGCCCGACTCGCCGAACTGGTAGAACGGTTGCACGCAGCGGGTGCCGCCGGCAGCGCTGAGGTGATCGCGGCGGCAGCCGAGCACCCGGGCGCGAGCCGGCTCGAGCATGAGCGCCGCATCATCGATGCGACCTTTGCCGGAGACTCGCTCGAGGCAATCCTCGCGGCGCTGGCGCATCTCCCGGGGGAATGGGCGCAGCGAACTGCGGGGATTTTGGCGCAGAAATCGCCAAAATCGCTGAAGCTTACGCATGCGGCGATTCGCAATGCCCGCGCGCTTGCCTCGCTCGAGCAGGCACTCAACGTCGAGTACCGGCTAGCGGTGCGTCTGTTCGAGGATGGCGAGTTCCCCGAGGGCGTGCGTGCGCTGCTGATCGACAAGGACCGCAAGCCGCGCTGGCAACCGGCGAAGGTCGAGGAGGTCAGCCCCGCGTTGGTCGCCGCCTACCTGGCACCGCTGCCACCGCAAGAGGAGCTCGGGCTGTGAGCGAGCACAAGGGCCCGCTCGCGGGCATGCGCGTCTTGGACCTATCACACGTCATGGCCGGCCCAACCTGCAGCCGCATGCTCGCGGACATGGGGGCGGACGTCGTCAAGGTCGAGCGGGTCGACGGCGGCGACGACAGCCGCCGCATGCTGCCGCCTGACATCGCCGGAGAGTCGGCGGCCTTCATGATGATGAACCGCAACAAGCGCGGCATCGCGCTCGATCTCAAGAACCCGAGCGCCCGTGATATCGTGCGGCGGCTAGCGGCGCGCGCCGACGTGCTGGTCGAGAACTACCGCCGCGACACGCTGAGCAAGCTCGAGCTCGGATATGAGGATTTGCGCGCCATCAATCCCGGCCTGATCTACTGTGCGATTTCCGGCTTCGGACGCACCGGGCCCTATGCCGCGCAGGGCGGCTACGATCTCATCGCCCAGGGCATGTCGGGGCTGATGGCCATCACCGGCGAGGGGAAGGGGCGGCCTCCGGTCAAGGTCGGCGCGCCCGTGTGCGACATCACCGCCGGCATTCTCGGCGCGATGGGAGTGTGCGCGGCGTATGCGCACAAGCTCAAGACGGGCGTTGGCCAGATGGTCGACACCTCCCTCTTTGAG
>JBPYEF010000065.1:0-2799 GCA_051985875.1 Hyphomicrobiaceae bacterium | reverse complement strand
GACGTTGTTCCACTTCGCCGGCCCAAGCGGACGCGTCTCAAGCCCGACGGCGGGCGCCATGTTCGGCGCCGCCGGCAGGTTCTCTCCGCTCACCGCCGAGGTCGGAACGGCGGGGAACAACACGTTGCCGCCACGCTGATCGAATGAGCCGGTCAGCGCGTAAAGCAGCGCCATCGCGCGCGCTGTCTCGGTGGTGTTGGCGTGATGCTCGTGCCCGCTCCAGGCGTAGTAGGAGATCGGCCGCGAATGCCAGAGTAGCCGCGCCGCCGCCTCCAGCTGGTCGGGCGCTATCCAGCAGATCTCTGCCACCCGCTCGGGCGTGTACTGGGCGCAAAGTTGGGCATAGTGCGCGAATACCGGGCGGCAAGGCAGCATTCCTTGTTTCGTCGCGACCATGGCCTCACCTTCGAGGGCGAGGTGTTCGACTGGTGCGCCGCAGCGGCCCGTCGCCGGGTCGTAGGCGACCGGCTGGCCGGCCAATTCGTCCCAGGAGACGTAATGACCGGCATCTCCCCCCTCGGCGAGATCGGCCGCACGAAGCAGCTGGCCGGTGTCGGAGCGAACAAGGTGCGGTGCGTTGGTCCAGGCCTGCACGAATTCGCGGTCGTACCAGCCACGGCTGATCATCGCATGCGCGAGGCCGAGCGCGAGCGCGCCGTCGGTGCCAGGGCGAAGGCGCAGCCAGAGATCGGCCTTGCCGGCAAGCCCGACATGGCGCGGATCGACAACAATGAGCTTCATGCCGCGCTTTAGCGCCGCGACTGTCGCGGTCGCATGTGTCAGGCGCGTGTAGGACGGATTGTAACCCCAAAGGATCAGGCAGCCGCTGTTAGCGATGTCCGCCATTGCCCCGCCGCCACTGCCGGTAGCGACGCTCGCAACACCGAACGCGTAGCGTGTGGCAAAGCCTCGGCCCCAGCCACACAGGTCGAGCGCCCAGACGAGGTTTGGCGTGCCGAAGGCATTCATCAAGCGACGCAGGAAGGGTGCCGAATCGCCGATGGCGGTGGTGGAGGGGGAGGACTGGCTGAAGGCCACGCTATGTGGCCCATGCACCGCCGCAAGCTGGCGCATGGCCGCTGCCGTCGTGTCCAGAGCCTCCTCCCAGGAGATTTCCACCCAACCCGGATCCGCCTCACCCTTCGGCCGCGTGCGGCGTAAGGGCCGGGTAAGGCGCTCCTTGCTGTAGACGAGTTCTGGCGCTGCACGACCCTTAGCGCAAAGCGCTTGGCCGGTCGGATGTGTGGGGTCGGGGTCAAGTCGCGTGAAACGCCCGTCTTCTACACTGGCGATGCTGCCGCAGCGGGCGATGCACAAGCCGCAAAAGCCGGGGACCCGAATAACTGCCGTTGTGCTCATGGTTTGCTTCTCTGCCCAGACACCACTGTGCGCCGCCGCACCGAAGCGCCCATTCTGCACGACGTTGCGCCAGTCCGCACCGTTGGCCTGGCATCTGCGACCGCAGTGGACGCGGAGGGCTCTTCGCCGTTAGCTTTTCGCACATGGACAATGCCCTGGAACAGGCCTACCCGCGCCCGCTCTCCGGCCTCACCGTCATCACCGCACCGCCGGCCCTGATCCCGGCGCGCGCGCCGATCATCGGCGACCATGTACGGCTCGATCCGCTGGAACCAGCCAAGCACGTCGCGCAACTCTACGCCGCCAGTCACGGCTCCCCAGAAGCATTGCGCATTTGGGATTTCCTGCCTTACGGCCCATTCCCCGATGAGGCGGCGTTCACCGACTACCTGCGGGGGCAAAGCGCGACGTTCGAGCGCGTGTGGTACGTCTTCCTGCCAAGCGAGACCCGTACTGCCGATGGCATGGCGACATTTATGGACATTCACCCGCTCGACGGCGTGATCGAGATCGGCGGCATCTGGTTTGCACCGCGTCTGCAACGGACGCGTGCAGCCACCGAAGCACTGTTCCTCATGCTGGCTCATGCGATGGACGGACTCGGCTATCGCCGCATGCAGTGGCGCTGCAATTCGCTGAACACCAAATCGCGCAATGCGGCGCGACGGCTCGGGTTTCGATTCGAGGGCGTCTTTTACAACCACATGATCGTCAAAGGCCACAACCGCGATACGGCCTGGTATTCCATTCTGGATGACGAATGGCCGGAGGTACGCGGGATCATTGGCGCATGGCTCGACGACAACAATTTTGACGCCGCCGGCCGCGCGCGCAGCTCGCTTTTGGAGATGATGCAGCAGCGCTCACCCAGCCGACGCGGCGGGCGGCCTCAATAGGCGGTGCCGCTTCCCGCCAGGGGACACGGCGACAGCCGAGGATATCCGCCGCCTCCAAGTCCACCAAGCGGAGAGTGGGGCGCAGTCACCAACGATCAATACTCGGTTTTGCCGAGTGCATTTCGAAATCGGACCGTCATATGACGGTTCTGCTACGGCGAGCCCAGCGAGATCGGCCGATCTTGGATACCCATGGCTTGCAGGGATGCAGCGTTTCCTTACATGGTGTATCGACCTTAGGAGCGTAACTTCCTGCTTTGCGCCTGCTCGGGGTCGGCGGTCGGTGGGGCACGCCATCAACGTATTGGGTGGGACGGATGTCGGCAAGCGATTTTGACTTCGATTTGGTCGTGATCGGCTCAGGACCTGCCGGGAAACGCGCGGCCATCCAAGGGGCCAAGCTCGAAAAGCATGTAGCCATCGTCGAGCGCACGACCGTTCTCGGCGGCGTCAGCGTGAACCTCGGGACGATCCCGTCCAAGACGCTGCGCGAGGCGGCGCTGGAGCTGTCCGGCTATCGTTCCCGCGAGTTCTACGGCGCCTC
>JBPYEF010000064.1:0-4680 GCA_051985875.1 Hyphomicrobiaceae bacterium | reverse complement strand
CCGACCAGCAGCCCCGCAGGCCGATCCCCGGGATCGAGGAGGGCACGCACGGCCCGCAGCACGCCCGCTACCGACATGACGCCGCGCGGGGTGACGCCGCGCACGACCCAGCGAAACGGCAACGGTGCAGGCGCCCGATGCACTTCGATACGCGTACCGCTCGCAAGCACGAGCAGTGCGCCATCGCCACCGCGGCACACCTGCCCGGCAACGCCCCAGGCGACGAGGCTGAGGCGCAGCAGCTCGCCGAGCGCCTCCTCCATCTCCTCACAACGCTGGCCCATCGACGATGTCATTGGCAATCTTGCGCGACAGGTACCGGCCCGCACCCTGCTTGCCGAGAAAGCGCCCGTCGGCAACGACGATTGTGCCGCGCAATATCGTCGTGACCGGCCAGGCGAAAATATCGTGGCCTTCCCAGGGCGAATAGTCGGTCTCGTGCAGATCCTCCTTGCGCACCTTTCCACGCCGACTCGGATCGAGGATAGTGATATCGGCATCACTGCCGACCGCCAGCACGCCCTTGCGCGGATAAAGGCCCATGATCTTGGCGGCGTTGGTGGAGACGAGATCGACGTAGCGCCGCAGCGAATACCCACGCCGTACCACCATCTCCGTGTACATTACCCCGAGCCGAGGCTCGACCCCCGAGTTGCCTCCCGTCGTGTCGTCTATGCGCCTGCCGAGCGTCTTCTCGCGCAGCGTGCAGCACAGTTCATCCGTGGCAATGCAGTTGATGGCACCGCTCAGCGTGCCATCCCATAAGGCCTTCTGGTCCTGCGGCGACTTGAGCGAGGGATAGGTGTGATAGATCTGGCCATTGGGCCGGCGGTAGTCCTCGGCCGTGTAGAGCATGTACTGGTGCAGGCTCTCGCCGTAGACCGCCATGCCCTTGGCTCGGGCCTCGTGTATCGCGGCTACCCCCGTCGCCGCGGACACGTGCATCATGTAGAGCGCCGTTCCCGGCACGCTTTCCGCCAGGCGCAGCACGCGCCGAAAGCTCAGGTCCTCTGACAGCGTATTGTGCACCTCGGCCATGTTCTCAAATCCCGCGCGCCCCTCGCGGATCAGCTTGGCGTACATGTGCATGACGATGTCGTTGTCCTCGGCATGGATCACGCCTAGTCCCCCCTTCGCGGCAAGGACCTTGAACACCTCCCAGATATCCCCGAAATCGACCATTCGTCCGGTGCGGTGGGGCCAGATGTTGGTGGTGAAGATCTTGATGGTGGGGTAGCCGCCCTCGATCGCCTCGCCGAGCTCGCCGAGCTGTTGCGGCGGTGGGTCGCTCGCGAGCATCAGATGGTAGGCCCAGTCACAGCAGCTCTGTGGAGCGAACTCTGCGTCGCGCGCCTCGATTGCACGCTGCACGCTGCGCTCGGCGGTCACGTACGCGAAGTCGATCAGCGTCGTCGTTCCACCGTGCAGCGCCGCGGCACCCACCCGATCCGGACCCTCGGTGTAGAGGGTGGTACCGTCCGGGATCAGAAACGGATGGCGCATGTGCACGTGCGGATCGATGCCGCCGGGCATGACGATCCTCCCCGTGGCATCGAGGCTGCGCGATGAGGCGGCCTCGGGCAGACTGCCGGGTGCGGCGATGGCGGCAACGCGTTCTCCCTCGATGCCGATATCGCAGCGTTCGACGCCGTGCGGGAGCACGACGTCTCCATTGCGGATGATGAGATCCAGCATCTGATCCCCCGTCGTTTGCTGACCTGCCGCTTGCGGCAACCTGCCATGAACCGGTGGCGGTGCAAAGGCCGCGCAAACGCGCCCTCCCAGCGACCCACGGTCTAGGTCGAAGCGACGGCCCTGGTGTATGCTCCTTGCCGCGGCCTGCCGTTTTGCGGGTGCGCGGCCAGGGAGAGGAGCGATGAGGGAGAAGAACAGCAGCGACGGCGAACGGCAACTTATCGAACTCGCCCGGCGTGTGCTGCCGGGTGGCGGTTTTGGCAACGTCAGCCATGAAACCGTCATCGCCTCCGGGCGGGCCGGCCGGGTGTGGGACGTGAGCGGTAACGAATACGTCGACTACCTGCTCGGCTCGGGTCCGATGATCGTCGGTCATGCACATCCGGAAGTGGTGGCGGCGGTGCAGAGCGAGGTGGCGAAGGGGACGACGTTCTTTGCCAATAACGCGCTCGGCATCCAGCTCGCCGAAGAGATCGTCGCTGCGGTACCCTGCGCCGAGAAGGTGCGTTTTGTCAGCTCTGGCTCCGAGGCCGACCTCTATGCCATGCGCCTGGCTCGCGCCCATACCGGCCGCGACAAGATCCTAAAATTTGAGGGCGGCTATCACGGCATGAGCGACTACGGGTTGATGAGCCTTGCCCCCAAGCGCGCCGGCAATTTCCCAAGACCGATTCCCGATTCTGCCGGCATCCCCGCCAGTGTCGGCGAGCAGATGCTGGTTGCGCCCTTCAACGATTTGGAAACGGTTGCCAGCCTGATCCGCGAGCACCGCGACGAGCTTGCCGGGATCATCGTCGAGCCGTTCCAGCGCTTGATCGCGCCCCGCGCGGGCTTTCTTGAGGGCTTGCGCAGGCTGACCAGCGAAGCCGGCCTGCTGTTGATCTTCGACGAGGTCGTGACCGGCTTTCGCTTCGCCTACGGTGGCGCTCAGACTTATTACGGCGTCACCCCGGACCTGTGCACGCTCGGCAAGGCGATCGGTGGCGGCTTCCCGCTCGCGGCCATCGCCGGGCGTGCCGACATCATGGCCCATTTCGACAAGAACGCGGTCGCAGAGGAGCGCTTCGTCACGCAGATCGGAACGTTGTCGGGCAACCCGATTGCCGCGGCGGCAGGACTGAAGACGTTGGAGATTCTCAAGCGCCCCGGCGCGTACGAGCGGATCTTCAACACCGGGCGCGCGCTGATGACGGGCTATGAAGAGATCCTCGAGCGAGCGCGTTGCAAGGCGCGTGTCGTCGGCGATGCGCCAATGTTCGACATCGTCTTCACCGACCGCGAGGTCACCGACTATCGCTCGGCCCGCGGCGACGAGGCGCAAATGAAGCGGTGCAACGTCCTGCTGCGTGAGCGCGGCATCCTCAAGGGGGAAAGCAAATACTACATCTCGCTCGCGCACACGGACGAGGACGTGGCCTTCACCCTCGAGGCATTCGCCTCGGCGATCGCTGCCCTCGGCAAGCAGCGCGGCGCTTGACCGCGCTTGGCGCCGCCTTTCACGCGCGCAAGGCCTCCTTAGCCGGGGGGTCCGTTGTGCGCGGCGCCGGGCGATTGGCGTCCCTGCCGCGGCGCATCCGGGCTAATCGCCGCGGGCGCCTGCAAGCATGCGCTCAAGCCGCAGCAGATCATGGACGACGAGCGTCCCCCCGCGGCGCTCGATCAGCTTGCTCTTGGTCAGCAGGCTGAGGCGCCGCGCCACCGCCTCGCGATGCGTGCTGATGCGGCTGGCGATCTCAGCATGCTTGGGAAAGGGAGAGATGCGCGCCTGGCGCCCGACCACGACACCCGCCCTCGCCAAACGAACGATCTCGGCGTGGATGCGCGCATCGACGGCGAGCGTGCTGTACTCGAATACGCGCTCGGTGAGGGTTCGCAGCTGAGCGATCTCGTGCACGAGCACGGCGCGCATCAACAGCGGTTGCTCCGACAACAGCGCAATGAATTCCGGCCCGGGAATCGCCGCGGCGCGCGTCGCCTCGAGCGCCTCGACGGCGGTCGAGCGCGGTTTGCCGTCGATCGCCGAGAATTCACCGAACATCTCGCCGACGCCAATTTCCCGGAAACTCACTGGCTTGCCCGCCGCGGCATGCAGAATGACGCGCGCTCGACCGGCGATCAAAAAGAAGACGTTGTGCGTCGCGTCGCGAGCGTGGATGATGGTGCCGCCGCGCCGATAATTCCTGAAGCTGCAGCGGCGCTCGACCTCGGCCCTGGCCGAAGCCGTCAGGCATCGGAAAATTGCCACATCGCTGAGCGTATTTGGCGATTGCCTCATGTTGGCTCTGCAGCTGGGTAGTTGCGGCTAACATTAGCCTGCGGCCGGTCGCCGGCGCAATCGCGCCGCGCGGGAATGAGAAGGGATGGGGAGCGCATACAAGCCGGCAATACACCCGCAAAGGAGCGTCCCCCGTACAGGGGGACGCGAGCTCGTTCCCGCCAACCGGAATATTGATTGGTGCGAACAAAAATACCTTTGCAAATGTCAACTATTGCTTGCAGAAAACGCAAACTCAATCGTCCGCTTACCCGCTCATGAACACCCTTTTCGTGTCCGCCCCGTCGTAACTTTCTGGCGCGCGGCGTTGCTGGGAAGATGCACGGCGCGCGGCGCGAGGGCTGTGCGTTTTCGCACAACTGCAGGATATTTTTCGCTTCGCCAGCGCCGATGGCGGCGGCGGTCGCGGCGCCACAGCGCCCTGCGATGCCTTGCCCGGCGAAGCCGCGCGGCGCGTCGAGCAGGGCTCGGACAACCCCCGACATTCGCCATCCACGCCGCGGCGCGCGCTTGCTGCGGCGGCGACGGCCGGCAAGCTTGGTGCGCGACAAAAAATGCCCCGCAGCGCGGGAAGCGCAGGGCGGCGCAGCAATTATCTGCTAGCCTCGCGGCACGGGGGTTTGCACCGGCAGAGTCGGGCAGGAACCGACTCGGCCAGTCGCATGCGAGGCTCGATGCCAAGGAGGCGCCGCGTGGGCACGCTTGATGGA
>JBPYEF010000063.1:0-7327 GCA_051985875.1 Hyphomicrobiaceae bacterium | reverse complement strand
CGAGGCTCGACGCCATGTCTTTGCCGCCCTCAGATTCGCCGCAGCACCAGGCAACCCACGGCATCGTGCGCCACCTCCCACCCGGGCGGCACGACGGTGGTTGAGCCCGCTTCCTCGATCAGCACCGGGCCGGCGAGGGCCTCGCCGGCGGCCATGTGGCGGCGATCGAACACCCTCACCTGCAGCTCGCGGCCGGCAAAAACGGCGGTGCGCAACGCCGGCGCGGGGCGCGTATCGGTCTGGTCGATCACGGGAAGAGCGGGCTTCTCACACAGGCCCCAGGCGGTTAGGCGATAGCTGACGATCTCCGTCGGCGCCGTGCGCGCCGCCCCATAGCGTTGCGCGTAGATGCGGGCGAACGCCAGCTCGATCTCGGCGAGGCTGGTCACGTCGAGCGGGATTGGCACGGACAGCTCGAAAGACTGGCCGACGTAGCGCATATCCAGGCTCGCCGCGAAACGGCGTCGCGGCTCGGCGAAGCCCGCCACGGCCAGCTCGGCTTCACCGGCGCGCAGCAACGCTGCCAGGATGGAGCGTACGTCCTCGGGCGTGGTGCGTACCGTCGGGGAGATCTTGGTGCGTACGAGATCGCGGCGAACGTCTGCGATCAGCAGTCCAAGCGCCGAGAAATTGCCTGGCAGCGGTGGCACGACGACGGTGCGCATGTCGAGCTCCTCCGCAACCGCGGCGGCATGCATCGGCCCCGCGCCGCCGAAGGCCAGCAGGGCAAATGCGCGCGGATCGATGCCGCGCATCACCGAGACCTCCTTGATGGCGGCGGCGAGGGCAGCGGCGGCGATGCGCAGGATGCCCTCGGCCATCTGTGCAGGGGCAAGGCCGACCTGGCGCGCGAGTGCGCCGATGGCGGCTGCCGCGGCCCCGCCATTGAGCACGATCTCGCCGCCAAGGGGTTGCGCCAGGCCGAGGCGCCCGAGGACGACGTTGGCGTCGGTGATGGTGGGCTCGACCCCGCCCCTGCCGTAGCAGCAAGGGCCGGGCACGGCGCCGGCCGAGCGTGGGCCGACCGACAGAAAGCCGCCGCTGCGCAGCGCGGCGACACTGCCACCGCCGACCCCTACGGAGTTGATGTCGATCTGGCGGATCTTGATGGGAAAGGCGCCGACGCGTCCCTCCGTGGTCATGCCGTACGCGCCCGAGTGCACCAGGCACACGTCGGTCGAGGTTCCACCCATGTCGCAGGAGATGAGATCGGGGTAACCCGCAAGCGATCCGATGTGCGCGGCGGCGATCACGCCCGCCGCCGGTCCCGACAGCATCGACAGCACCGGCATTGCCGCAACCTTGGCGACCGGAAGAGAGCCGCCGTTCGAGGTCATGATCATCAACGGTGCGGCCATTCCCCCATCGGCGAGCCGGCTGCCCAGCTCGCGCAGGTAGCGGCGCATCCGTGGGGCAACGTAGGCATTGAGCGCGGTAGTGGAGAAGCGTTCGTATTCGCGAAACTCCGGCAGCACCTCCGCCGACAGCGTCACCGCGTCTGCCGGCAACCGTCTGGCGAGCAGTGCCGCGCAGCGTCGTTCGTGCTCGGGGTTGGCGTAGGCGTGCAGGAAGCAGATCGCCACCGCCTCGATCTGCTGCTCGGCGAGGTGTACCGCGATCGCATCGACTTCGCTCTCCTCGAGCGGGCGCAGTACGCTGCCGTCGGCGCGCAGCCTCTCGTTGACCTCGAAGCACTGCGAGCGCGGCACCAGCGGCTGCGCCGGGCGAGCCTTGATGTTGTACATCGCCATGCGATTGCCGCGGCCAACGACCAGCACGTCCCTGTGGCCGGCGGTAGTCAGAACCGCGAGCCGCGCTCCGTCGCGCTCGAGCGCCGTGTTGGTTGCGACCGTCGTACCGTGCGCCATGCGCGCAAGGGCGCGTGGCGCGACGCCGAGCCGGTGCATGCCGGCCAGCACCCCGTCCGCCTGGTTGCCCGGCGTCGACGGCGTCTTCAGGACACTGAGCTTTCCGGTTTCCGGATCGCACAGGACAAGGTCGGTGAAACTTCCGCCGACGTCGGCACCGAGCCAGAGCATGACCGTCCCTAGCGGCCCGTGAAGGCGGGTTTGCGCTTATCGAGAAATGCGCGCGTGCCTTCGCGGTAGTCGGCGCTGATCATGGCGCGCTCGACGGCCGCCTGCATCTCGCTCCGGCGCGCGGCGGCCGTGCCGCTGGCCAAGGCGTCGAGCACGAGCTTGGAGCCGGCCAACGACAACGGTGCATTGGCGGCGATTTCGGCGGCCAGCGCCTGGGCGCCCTCGAGCGCCGTGTCGGCGGCAACGATGTCGATCAGGCCGATGCTGGCGCACTCGGCGGCGTCGAAATGGCGTCCGGAGAACAGGATGCGCTTGGCATTGGCGAGGCCGACGCGGCGATAGAGCAGGGCGCAGTCGAGTTCGCCGTAGACGATGCCGAGGCGTGCGGCGGGAATGCCCATGCGCGTGCTCGCGTCGCCAACGCGCAAATCGCAGGCCAGGGCCAGGGCGCAGCCGCCGCCCACGCCATAACCCGATACGGCGGCAATGGTCGGTTTGCAGCAGTCGCGCAAGGCCAGGACTGCCGCCTCATTGACGGCCTCATAGGCGTGACCCGATTGCACATCAGCGCGAACGCGGGAGAACTCGGAGATGTCTGCGCCGGCACAGAAATGCCCGCCGGCGCCGGTCAGGATCAGCAGGCGGACGTCGGCACGCGCGGCGAGCTCGGGGAATACCTCCCCGAGCCGGCGCCACATGGCGAGTGAGACGGCATTGCGCTTCTTCGGCCGGCGCAGCGTGACGGTGGCGATGCCGTTTGCAACTGCGACGCCGACCGCCTGCAACGTGTCCTCCACTTTCACCCTCCGCCGACCGCGGCCGTGACAGCGACAGCCTCGCGGCAGCATAGAGCAAGCCGCGTTCAGACAACAACCGGTGCTGGGCAAGCGCAAGCGCGCCATCCGGAGCGTCGCGTGGGCCGCTCGGACGCGCACGTGCCGGCAGTCTTGCCGGAGGTACCGGCGCGCCGCCGACCGGCGCCGTGCCACAGTGGGTCGCACGCGACCCATGCGCAACGCTCTCGTGCGAATGCGCGCCTAATCCTTGACCGGCAGGCCAACTCCCAGCTTGAATGGCGGTTTGCCACTTGCGTCATTCGGGAAACGTCCGGCCATGTTCGACTTTGATCGCGTGATAGAGCGCCGCGGCACGCACGCATCGAAATGGGACAACATGGCGCGCCTTTCCGGCATCGACGCACCGGACGCGATCCCCATGTGGGTGGCAGACATGGATTTCGCCGCGCCGCCCGGCGTGTCGGCGGCACTCGCGGCGGAGACCGAGCACGCCGTGCACGGCTACTATGCCGATACCGGCAGTTGGTCCGCCGCACTCGCGGCGTGGATGGCGCGCCGACATGGACTGCAGGTCGACCGCGACTGGGTAAGTCCGACGCCGGGCATCGTCTCCGGGCTCGGCCTCGTTCTCCAGGCGCTGAGTTCACCGGGCGATCAGGTCGTCGTCTTTCCGCCGGCCTATCACGCGTTCCGCCGGATCATCCTCGCCAATGAGCGGCGGATCCTCGACGCGCAGCTCGTCGAGCGCGACGGCCGCTACGTCATGGACCTGGAAGCGTTGCGGGCAAGCCTGACGCCGCGAACCAAGGTCGTGTTCTTCTGCAGCCCTCACAACCCCGGCGGAACGGTCTGGTCGGTCGACGAGATTCGCTCGCTTGCGGACCTGTGCGCCGCCCACGATCTGATCCTCGTCTCCGACGAGATCCATTGCGATCTCGTGTTCCAGGGCGCCCGGCATACCCCGACGCTTGCCGCCGCGCCGCACATCGCCGACCGGCTGATCACCTGCGTGGCCGCGACCAAGACGTTCAACTTGGCCGGTGCGCACGTCGGCGCTTGCATCACCTCGAATGCGTCTTTGAAGAGCCGCATCGACGCGCGCATCATGGCAAGCGGCCTAGGCTCCTACAATCGCTTCGGCATGATTGCCACCGAGGCGGCGTGGCGCAGCGGCGCTGCTTGGCTCGACGCGCTGTTGCCCTATCTGGCGCAGAACCGCGACGTGTTCGACCGCCGGATTGCGAGCGCGGTTCCCGGCGCCCGCTCGATGCGGCTTGCCGCCACCTACTTGGCCTGGGTCGACTTCTCCGCGACCGGCTTGTCCGTCGAGGAGGTCGACGCCGCGGTCAAGCGACGTGCCCGCATCTTCGCCAGTCCTGGTGCGCAGTTCGGACCGGGGGGCGCGAGTTGGCTGCGGTTCAACTTTGCCACACCGCGCCCGCTCCTCGAGCAAGCCCTGGACCGGCTCGAGCGCGCATTTCGCGACGTGCGGACCGGCAGGTGAGAGCCAGCGCGATGCATAGACCCGTGGTCGGCGTGATCGGCAACGCGTCTCGCATAGAGACCCGATTTACCGTGCAACAAGTCGGGGAGAGAAGCCTGCGCGCCGTCGCCCACGTCGCCGGCGCACTGCCGCTGATGTTCGCGAGCGCAACCGAGATCACCGACATCGACGCGTTGCTGCAGGCCGTCGACGGCGTGCTGCTGACGGGCGCGCGTGCCAATGTGCATCCCTCCCGCTTCCGTGCCAAACCGGATCCGCGCCACGAGCCCTACGATGAGGGGCGCGATGCGCTGGCGCTGCAGCTGGTCGAGGTATGTGTGGCCCGGGGCGTGCCGGTGTTCGGTGTCTGTCGCGGGTTTCAGGAGATGAACGTCGCCTTCGGCGGTTCGCTGCACCCGGAGATTCGCGACTTGCCCGGGCGGATCAATCACCGGATGCCGCGCTTGCCGACCGGGGAGATCCATCCCGATCCGGCCGTGGTCTTTGCCGATCGCCATGCCGTCCACCTCGTCCCCGGCGGCGTCTTTGCCAACCTTCTCGGACGGCAGACCATTCGCGTCAATTCACTGCACGGGCAGGGCATCCTCGAGCCCGGCAAGCGCGTGGTGATCGAGGGCGTGGCGGAAGACGGCACCATCGAGGCGATCCGCATCGCCGATGCGCCCGGATTTGCCCTCGGAGTGCAATGGCATGCAGAGCACGACGCCGAGCAGAACACGATCAACCGTGCCCTGTTTGAGGCCTTCGGCCGCGCGCTGCTGCAGAAGCAGGGCGGGCAGTAGCTGGCCAAGCTTTCAGGAGGAGCGCGCGCGGCCGGTAGGAACCTTGGGGGCGGCCGCGCGACGCCGTGGTTTGTGTGGGCAAGGCTGCACGGCTGCGCGCATCCGGTGCCCCATTAACGCATCGGCGATAGGGGGCGCCCGGTCCCGCGCGAAGCTCATGCCGGCCCTCGCTGCGCGATCGCCGCCTCGAGCTCACCCCGCCCGAGGATATCGGCGCCGACGAACCAGTCTGCAATCTCGCTCGAGGTCATGAACACGGTATCGCTCCGGCGCGCGAGCAGGTCGAAGGCCTTTTCAAGGTAATAGAGCCGGTGTGGTACGCCGACCAGATGCGGGTGCATGGCGAGCGTGAGAACGCGCGGCTGCCTTTCGAGCTCCGGTTCCAGCGCGGCCAAGCTCGCCTCGAGGCGCTTCAGCAGGGCATCGCTCGCTTGGCCCTGCACCACCCAAATCGGCACGTCATTGAGCTCCCAGCTGTAGGGCAGGCAGAGCAGCGGGCCGCCTGCCGTCCTCATCCAGCACGGCAGGTCGTCGAGCAGCCAATCGTGTGTGAAGTCGAGTCCGCAGCGTTGCAGCACATCGGGGGTTTGCATCGTTTCGCCGCCGCCGGCACCGAACCAGCCGCGCACCCTCTTGCCGGACAGCCGCTCGAGCCGCGCAAGGCACCTCCTCACCTCGCCTTCCTCATCGTCGCTGTGTTTCAGGGAGCGCTGGAACCAGCCATGGCCAACGAGCTCCCAGCCGGCGTCGACGGTGGCAGCGGCGAGCGAGGGATAGACGTCGGCGCACTGGGCATTGAAGAAGGCGGTCGCCCTGATCCCGCGCCGGCCCAGCAGCGCAAACAGGCGCGGCATCCCGCAGCGCAGGCCGTACTCAACCCAGGCGTAATTCGGTAGGTCCGGCGGCTCGATCGCAGCGCCGTGCGGCGGCGGCAGGATGCCGCGCGGCATTTGCCGCTCGAAGGGCCAGTACTCGATATTGACCACCGGATTGACGAGCAGCGGTTTGCCGCCTGGAGGCGCGAGAGGTGCGCGCTCGCTCGACATCTGAAACGGCACGCGTGGATTGGACCACATGGATTGCTCTCCTGCCGGATACGGCACACCGCCCGCGGCGTGGGGGTTGGCTTGCCGGCAGGGTTGCCGGCGAAGCGAGCTGTTGTCGCAGGCGGGCAGGGGGCAAGCAAGAAGGGCCGCCGGAGCCAGCAGGGCCGCCGCCGCACCGGCCTCCGAGTGTGGACGCGATGGGGCGAACCGCTTCAGGCGGCAGCTGCTCGCCGCACGCGATGCGGCAGCACCTTGGTGCGTAGCCAATTGCCGAACTCTGCGGTACGCAGCATGGGGTCGAGCACGTGTCTGTCGAGCCCGAGTCGCCATGCCAGATCGCGCCGCTCCGGGTCGGCTTCGAGCGCGCGCAGATCCGCCACGAGCGCATGCAGCTCCTCGCGCGCGCGGGCGAATCCCTCTGCCACCAGGCGCTCGGTGCGCGCTGCGATGATTGCCGCGGTCGTGGCAAGCGTGTGCTCGGGATGGTACTGCACGCCGAGGAAGCTACAGGCGCCGCGCGTGATCTCGGCCGCCTGGACCGCACTCATGCCATTGCATGCCAGAACGATGCCATCCTGCGGCAGCGTCGCAACCTCGTCCTGATGCGAACAGAGCGCATCGAAGGCATCGGCCTTGCCGCGAAACAACGGATGGCCGCGCCCCGGCGCGGTGCGCGTGATGCTGCGGGCAATACCGACCTCACGGCCGCGTGGATTGCGGTGAACGCTGCCGCCGAGCGCGGCCGTCATCAATTGCAACCCCCAGCAGCTGCCGTAGATCGGCACCTCGCTTACGAACGCCTGGCGCGCAAGCTCGATCTGCCGCGTCACTTCCGGCAGGGGATGGTAGACGCTGAGCGGGGAGCCGGTGATCACCATGCCGTCGAAGTCGGCGAGCGCTACACCCTGCGGCAGCTGCTCGCCGTCGGCAACATTGAGTGCGAACAGCGTGAGAGGGTTTTCATGCAGCGCGAGCGCGCGTTCGAACATCGCGCAATTGCTCAAGCCGCCGTGCGCGGTGATGAGGCGCTGCGCCGCCGCCGGAGCCCCGTCAAAGATCAAAATTCGCGCCATCGCCGTCATCTCCCCGGGCGATCCCTAGCCGGTGGAAGAGCCCGGTGCAAGCCCGCGCCGCGTGGCTGGCCGCGACGAACAGCGCG
>JBPYEF010000062.1:0-2009 GCA_051985875.1 Hyphomicrobiaceae bacterium | reverse complement strand
GTCAAAGTGCGGGCGCACCAACCTGGGAGGAGGCCAATGGAACGAACCGGAAAGTGCCACTGCGGCTCGCTTCGAGTAATTGCCACGGGTGAACCGGATCGGGTTTATCTGTGCCACTGCAACGCGTGCCAGCGCCGTACCGGCACCGCTTTTCCATTTCGGGGCCAGCTATCCAAGAGAGCAGGTGCGGCTCGATGGTGAACGAAAGATTTACGAGCGCGATGCCGACAGCGGCTATCGCATTCGATTTCATTTCTGCCCGAATTGCGGCACTACGCTGTATTGGGAAGGCGACCGAAACCCAGCGGTCTGCGGGGTCGCGGTGGGCGCGTTTGACACGTCGGCCTTTGCGCCGCCCAGCGACTCGATTTGGGAAGAGTCGATGCATCCGTGGCTCGGCTTGCCGCCGAGGATGGACCATCACCAGCAGAGCCGACCCCGGCCACATAATTCGGAAGAAATGACGGGAGCCATCCAACCAGCGCGCTGCCTGGAGTTCCTCAACTGAGGACTGCTGAGTTCACAGGATGATCCCCGACGGTGTTTGCAGCAGAACTTCTATCAGGCGCAACACTTCCCGAGGGAGCTGGCCCCTCGATTTCCAGAACAACCCTGGGCTGCGGCGGAATCAGCCGACCCGCACCAGTGCACCGCCGTCGACCGGTAGCGCCACACCGGTGATAAAATTGGCTTCGTCGGAGGCGAGAAACAGCGCGGCATTTGCCACGTCCCACCCCGTTCCCATGCGGCCGCGCAACGGAACCTTGGCGTCGCGCTCCGCAGCGACCTCAGCGCGGCTGCGGTTGCTGGCGCGAGCGCGGGTGTTAACGGCCATTGGCGTATCCATGAGCTCTGGCAGGATACAGTTGGCGCGAATCCCGTATGGCGCGTTTTGCAGAGCAAGCTGCTCGGTGAAGGCGATCATTGCAGCCTTGGTCGCCTTATAAGTGACTAGCGGGTAGGTGTTCTCGCGCGCGGCCACAGAGGAAATGTTGATGATCGCGCCCGAGTGCTGCTGGCGCATCACCGGGACCACGTGCTTGCACGCCATGATCGTGCCGCGCAGATTGATCGCACAGACACGGTCGAAGGCCGCCTCGCTCAGCTCGTCCAGCGGCTTGTCGCCGCCTGCAATACTGACCCCGACATTGTTGTGCAGGATATCGATGCGACCCCAGCGCGCCTGAGCAGCCTCGATCGCGGCGGCGAGCGTTTCTTCCTTGGTCACATCGGCGGCGAAGGGCATGCATTCGCCGCGTTGCTCCGCCACCATCGCGGCAGTTTCCTCAGCGGAGGCAATCAGCCGGTCGACCGCCAGGATCCTGACACCCTCTTGTGCGAAGCGGAGCGTTGTTGCACGTCCATTGCCGACCCCCTCTCCCGGGCTTTGGCCGGCCCCGATGATGACGGCGACCTTCCCAGCGAGACGCATCGAACCCTCCTCCCTATCCCTCTGGCAGCCAGTCTGGCCAAAACCCGGCTACGGAAGCCAGTCGTACCCGGCGATAGTAAACGATACGGCCGCAGCGGGAGAACGAGTCTGAGGTAAAGATACGGGTACAAGCCCTGAACCCTGCATCAGCCTCGACACGCCATCATCCAGAGAGGCGGCGCAAGAGACCGGAGACGATAGCCCCGACGATGAACACGCCTGCTGCGGCGAGGCCGACCAAAGCGGATTCCTGGCTGAGTTGCCAGCGTGGTCGATGCGTTCAGTGCGCCGTGGGGATGCAGCGTGGGATGGGGGAGCGCAACGCGATGCCGTAGTCTCTACGAGAAATTCAGTGTGATTGCCGGCGTAAAACGCATAGAGGCGCAAATTCGCTCATGCGTCGGGGTGCTGGTCGCGTTTCTCGATCGCCGTGAGGCGGCCTCAATTTCGTCAACGGCCGCGCCAAGGGTGCCTACGCTATTCGTGAGACGGCGAAGATCGCACTCCACGCCGACTAGAGTTAAAGCTACATTGCCGACCTCATGGTCAAGCCGATCAATCTTTTCGTCTAGCTTTC
>JBPYEF010000061.1:0-3477 GCA_051985875.1 Hyphomicrobiaceae bacterium | reverse complement strand
AGAATGTTGTGGCAGACTTGCTGCGGCAAGGGAAGCGCGGAGCTCTGTGGCGTTAACGGGCTGCGGCAGAGTCAGCCGGCGCTGATCGGATGGTGCCCTCAGGGGACGACGCTCTCGCCCCGCGCGGGCAACGGGGCGGCGCACGGCTTTGATCAGGGCGCCTTCATCGCGCCCCGGGCGGGCGCCAGCTCGCGGGCGACCGAGTCGAGCCGGTGAAGCGAGCGCTGGCACGCCGCCTGCCATTCCGACTTGCTCATGTGCGTTGCCCTGTCCCAGAAGCGCATGCAGTCCCCGAGCGTGCCGCCACCTCCGCCGGCGATGCTCGGTGCGGCTTGGCTGGGGCTCGTGCTCAACGGCGTGGACGAGGGGAGTGTGGCGCCGCCGCCGGCGGTCAAGATCTGGGGCTCGATGGGCTGCGAAAGGGGGGCGACGGCCTGCAATCGGTCGGCCGGGGTCGCGACCGCCGAATTCGGCGCCGCCGCCGGGGTGGTCGGCGCCGGTGGAGGTGCGACGGCGTTCTCGATCGCCCCGGCCGCGCCCGGAGCCAGGCGGGTTGCCCCCACCGCCGGCACCACGGCCGCCGGACTGGGCGGATCTACGGCTATTTGGTTCACCGCACCCCGTGCCGTGCCCATGCCCGGTGTGGTGCCCGGTGTGGTGCCCGGTGTGGTGGCCGTACCCGGTGTGGCGCCCGGTGTCGTGCCTGGCGTCGTGCCCGGTGTGGTGGCCGTACCTGGGGTGGTGCCCGCGGTAGTACCCGGCGCAATGACGGAGCCCTGCGGCGAGACGCCGTGCTGGGCTCCCATCAGCCGGCCACCCGCGCGGCCGCCGCGCGACCCGCCCCGGGCGCTCGCTGCATCGGGCGCAAGCGCCAGGGCGAGGGCGGCCACAAGGCAGAGCAGAGAGGCAAGGCGTCGCATGAGCACCGCTTCGGCGGGTTGTCCTGTGGAGTTGCGACTCACCATAGCATCCTACCATCAGCCTCGACAGGGTCCTGCGTCGCAGGGTCCTCCCGTCGCACCCGTATCAACTGGAGCTGCGCTTGTGGCCGCAGGGGCACGCGACGCCCGCACGCAGCGCGTTCAGCCGTTTGAGGCTCGCCAACGTCTCGCCCGGACGCCTCGCCGCAACCCCGACCAGCAGCGCCTCTATCAGCGCGAGCGTTGCCGTGTGCAGGCTTAGGGCATCGGCGCGCCCGCGTTCCACGCGCAGGACCTGGTCAACGCGCCGCTGCATCACGCTTGCGAGCGCGTCGGTGATGAGGACCGTGACCGCACGGGCGGCCTCCGCGCATGCAACCAGCGCCTCGAGCTCGCGGTAGACGCGCCCGAAGGCGAGGGCGATCAGCACGTCACCGCGGCGCAGCCGGTTGAGCCCGTCCGCGAGCAGGGCACCCGTGGCGGTGAGGCTTGCCGCGTCGAAACCGATGCGCGCCAGCTGCAGGGCAAAGTAGTCGGCCATGGCGCCGGATGGGCCGATGCCAAATACAAAGACGCGCTCGGCCGCGGCGATGCGGGCGAGCGCCGCCTCAAACTGAGGCGGGCCGACGTCGAGGCGCAGCTGCTCGAGCGCCCGCAGGTGCTGCTGCAGCGTCCGCTCGAGAATACCCTCGGGCGCCCGACCGACATCATCGAGGGTGCGCGCCATGCGTGCCGCGAGCGTGCGCACCTCGCGCAGCTCCTCGGCGAGCCGCTTGCGCAGGTCTGCCATTCCGCCGTAGCCGAGCGCTTGCACCGCGCGAATGACGGTTGCGTCGCTGGTGCCAAGCTTGGCGGCGAGCGCGAGGGCCGACGACGCCAGCGCCTCCTCGCGGTGGTCGCGCAAGAAGCGCGCGACGCGCAGCTCCGTCGGCGGCAGGCGCGTGCCGGCCGCGGCAAGCCGCCGCTCCAGGGAAGCGTGCTGCAGGTTCTGGCGTGGCATGGGCAATTGTCGTGTTTGCTACACATATCGACAACGTGGCGTAGTATTTGCTACATCACCAGCCGTCGGCGCGCAAGCAAGGCGGAAGCAAGACGCAAAGCAAAGCAGCCGGGGAAGGCGCCAATGGAGCTTGCAGCTTGGAGCGGTACCCTGCCGGCCGTCACCGCAGCGTTCCTCGCCTCCCTGGTCGAGGTCGTCGAAGCGTTCACGCTCGTGCTCGCAGCGGCAACGCTCTCCGGCTGGCGTCCGGCCGTACTCGGCTCGGGTTCGGCGGTGGCCGTCCTCGCTGCCCTGATCTTTTGCCTCGGCGCGTTGCTTGCGCAGGTGCCGATCCGCCCCCTGCAGCTGGCCATCGGCGTGCTGCTGCTGTTGTTTGGGATGCGCTGGCTGCGCAAGGCCGTGTTGCGCGCGGCGGGCGTGATCGCCAAACGCGACGAACAGCAGGCGTTTGCCGCCGAAACGGCACAGATTGCCAACCAAGCGCCGCAGCGCACCGGCCTGCGCTGGATTGCCGCGCTCGCCGCCTTCAAGGGGACGATGCTTGAGGGCATCGAGGTCGTGGTCGTCGTGTCGGCGGTTGGTGCGCCGCGTGGGCAGCTGTGGGCCGCCAGCCTCGGGGCGCTCGCGGCGACCGGTTTGGTGCTCGCCGTCGGTCTCATCGTGCACAAGCCGCTGTCCCGCGTCCCCGAGAACACCCTGAAGCTCGCCGTCGGCGTGCTGCTGTCGGCGTTTGGGGTGTACTGGACCGGTGAAGGTCTCGGCATTGCCTGGCCCGGCGAGGACCTGGCGAGTGTCGCCTTTGCGGCGCTGTTCCTGGCGACTGGGCTTGCGCTCGCGGCGGGCCTGCGCAAGGGCCTACGCGCGGGCCTACGTGGGGCCGAGGCTGGAAGCGTGATTGGGAGAGAGGGATGAAAGGGACGCGCCTCGTGCTCGGGCTGTTCTTCGATGATGCGCCACTTGCGCTGGCGGTGCTCGGGATCGTCGCCACCGCCGCGCTCCTGATTCGCATCGGCATACACCCGCTCGGCGCCGGCGCCGTCCTGCTGTGCGGCAACCTAACCGCCCTCGTTGCGGCGAGCCTCGCCGCGGCGCGCGGAGGCTCCGCGTAGTCGGGCTGCGCGCCCCCGCGCTTGGCCGATCGGGCCGCGGTATGTCGCCGCGGCGGTATGTCAATGCGCGGGGCGGGTTTGCGTCTCGCACGCCGGCAGTCGCGAAGCGGTCGGCCTAAAACCGCCAGCCCCCGAACAGCCAACCGACCATGCCGCCGCCGCGCACGGGCCGGTAGGCGAAGCGCGGCGGCCGCCGGTGACGATGGGCAGCGGCAAGGCGGCGGGCGCGATGGTGCAGAAGGCGACCCTCCGGGGTGACCGTGGCAGCCTGCGCTTCCGCCGGTGCAAAGCCTCGCGCGCGCGGTAGCTCGGTGGTCGCGAGCCGGGGCCCGCCAATGCTCATGCGGCCAGCGATCGGGGGCGCCGCAGGGTGAAGGGCGGCACGCTCGCTTGGCGCCCAGACGGACCCGGCGGGCTCGCGCGCCGACCCGAACGGCGCGGCCGAAGG
>JBPYEF010000060.1:0-5831 GCA_051985875.1 Hyphomicrobiaceae bacterium | reverse complement strand
GGACAGCATAGCCCTCGGTCCTACCGACTACCGTCTGCTCGAGTTTCTAATGCAGTCGCCGGGGCGCGTGTTCTCGCGCGTGCAGCTGCTCGATGGCGTCTGGGGCCCCGATGTGTACATCGATGAGCGGACCGTTGATGTGCATATCGGCCGGCTGCGCAAGGCGCTGATGCAGGGATGGAGCAGCGACCCGATACGTACCGTTCGCAGCGCCGGCTACAGCTTCGAGGCCGTGTAAAGTTCAGCCTTCCGCGCATGCTGCGTGCTGCCCTTCATATGCGTGTTACGCGCGTGCTGCAGATGTTGTCGCACGATCCGGCTCGCCAGGCCGCGACCGCGCGAGCGGTATCGAGAAAGCTGCTGGATTGGCGCGAGCCGATGCTTCGCTCGCGTCATTCCGAGGCAGCTCGTTGGTTCGGCGGCGACCACCTTCGCCGGAGGTGGGGCGCTGGCCGAGCCGCAGCGGCGCAGGGCGGGTCACTCCTGCTTGCGTGCCTGCCCAAACCGGTCGCGTTCTAAAGGAGCGTCATATGGCTGCAATGCGAATCCGCTTTGCCCTGCGGCCATGACCAAACCCTTGGACCAGCTTGCGACGGGCTACGGACTTTGCAATCGGGTGCGCGCGATATTCCTCTCGGATGTGCACCTGGGTACGCGGTCGGCCCAGGCCGAGGAACTCCTCGAGTTCCTGAAGTACTGGGAAGCCGATACCGTGTATCTCGTCGGCGATATCGTCGATTTCTGGAAAGTGCGCCGCGGTCCGCATTGGCCGCAGCCGCATAACGATGTGCTGCAGAAGCTGCTGCGCAAGGCACGCAAGGGCGTGCGACTCGTGCTCGTGCCAGGCAACCACGACGAGGGCCTGCGCGACTTCGTCGGCCTGCGCTTTGGCGGGATCGAGATCCATCGGGATATCGTGCATGCTACCGCCAAGGGGAGACACTATCTCGTCATGCACGGCGATGAGTTCGACGTCATCGTGCGTGGGGCTCGCTGGCTGGCACTGCTCGGCGATCACGGCTACCAGTTTGCGCTTTGGCTCAACAACCCGCTGAACTGGTTGAGGCGCCACCTCGGTCTCGGCTACTGGTCCCTTTCGGCGTACCTGAAGTACCGCGTCAAGCGCGCCGTGGCGTTCATCAGTGCCTTCGAGGAGGCGGTTGCAACGGAAGCGCGCCGCCGCGACGTGGACGGTGTGATCTGCGGGCACATTCACCACGCCTCCGACCGCGTTTTCGCCGGGGTGCACTATCTCAATTGTGGAGACTGGGTGGAAAGCTGTACGGCCGTGGTCGAGACTCTCGCGGGCGAGCTGCGGATCGTGCGGTGGAAGGACGAGCCGGCATTGCAGCCGCAGGACACGGCGGACGACATTTCGCACCTCGCACCGGCGTTGGGGATCGCCGGCCGCTAGCAGCACCGTGTTTGGCATCAGGCCACGGCGTTGGGGTTTCGCAAGCCGTTGCGGCTCGGGGGACCGGTGGTTGCCTTCACTGCCCGGTTGCGGCTTTTTTGCACCGATCCGCTGCGCCCCACCGCCAATGGCCGCCACCGCCGCGTCACGCCCGACACCCGTGGTGGCGGGCGAGCCAAGCGGGGTCGCGTACAATAGCCACACCCTCCGGGCGCCGCGAGGAGCGCCCATGCGGCAGTGCCGTTGCGCAACGCTTGTAATCGCGCCAAGGACATTGTTCCATCGTGAGCGTGCTGAGCGCTGCTGGTCGGGTTGATGCCGCCGGTGACGTCCAACGGTCAGCGAGGAACGATGCAAGGGCGCATCCTCTCGGGTAGCCGTGAGCTACGCAAATTGGAGCTTGATGCGCGTGCCGCGCGCGCGGCATCCGGCTTTGTCCGTATGGGCATAGGCGACGACGCCGCCGTGGCGCTCGTACTTCGGAACGACTTTGCGTTCTTCGAGGCGGCGATGGGTGCCGGCATGGTCGGCGCCTATGCGGTGCCGGTCAACTGGCATTGGACCGCAAGCGAGGCGGCGTACGTGCTCCGCGACTGCGATGCAAAATGCGTGGTCATCCATGCCGACTTGTTGCCGACCATCGGCCCAGCGATTCCCGAAGGAGTCGCAACCCTGGTTGTGCCCACGCCTCCGGAGATCGCCGCAGCATACGCAATCCGCAGCGAATTGGCAGCAGTGCCACCGGGATGCACGGACTGGAACGCTTGGGTGGCGCGTCACACGGCTTGGGGCCAACCCCCGCGGCCACCGCGGACCAATATCCTCTACACGTCGGGCACCACCGGGCATCCGAAGGGTGTGCGACGACAACCCGCTACGCCCGAAATGCAGCAACACATCGCCGAGATGGTCGCGATTATCATGGACATCAGTCCCGGCGCCACGATGCGTACCGTGATCACCGGACCGGTCTATCATTCGGCGCCCAACTCCTATGCTCTGCACGCGGTGCGCGAGGGCGGGTTGGTGATCCTGCAACCGCGCTTCAACGCCGTCGAACTGCTGGAGATGATCCAGACGCACAGGATTACCCACCTGCACATGGTACCGACGATGTTCGTGCGCCTGCTGCAGCTCCCGGACGCGATTAAGCACAAGTATGACCTTTCATCGCTCAAATTCGTGGCACACGCGGCGGCCCCATGCCCACCGCAGGTGAAGAGAAGCATGATCGAATGGTGGGGGCCGGTTATCAACGAGTACTACGGAGCGACCGAGACCGGCGGCTGCGTGTTCCACACCTCTGGAGAAGCGCTGCGCAAGCCAGGCACGGTGGGCAAACCCTACGCCGGCTGCGTGGTGAAAATTCTAGATCCACAGGGCCGCGAGCTGCCGCCAAATGCGGTCGGCGAGGTATTCATGCGGATCGAGGGTTTCCCCGATTTTACTTACCACAAGCTCGACGAGAAGCGTCGCGAGATTGAGCGCCAAGGTCTGATCACGGCGGGCGATATCGGCTATCTCGACGAGGACGGCTACCTGTTTCTATGCGATCGGTCACGCGACATGATCATATCGGGCGGCGTCAACATTTATCCAGCCGAGATCGAGGCAGTACTGATCACCATGCCCGGCGTCAAGGACTGCGCAGTGTTCGGAATTCCCGACACGGAATTCGGCGAGAACGTGGCTGCCTATATCGAGCCGAGAGACGGTGTGACATTGGACCGGGAACAGGTCTGCGCCTTTCTCGCCAGCCGGATCGCCGGGTTCAAGGTGCCGAAGCTGATCAAATTCGAGGGCGGTCTGCCGCGGGAGGATTCGGGCAAGATTTTCAAACGCAAGCTCAGAGCGCCATACTGGGAAAAGACGGGGCGGAAGATCTGAGCGCGCTACCGCCAATGGCGTCTGGTGGCGTTACGGCGCTCGCAAAGTGGTGCCACGGCTCGAGGCGCCACGTCGGTCCGGCAACAAATTGGCGTGGAAAGAAGCACGCACACGCTAATCGTTACGCCGAGCGTGGGCCTTTTGCGGGTTAGGAAATCGGAGACATTGCGCTCGCTTCTTTGCGCACGCACCCGCGATCCGCCGCACGCCGCCGCCCGGCGGAGGCGCTTATCCACAGGCGAAGATTGTTGCACGACATCGCGTTTTTGGGTCGGAGGGCGAGGGAAAAGCCGAATATTTGACGATTATGGAATTCCGTCGGGCCGCTGCGCGCGTCCGGCACGCCGGACGGCGCCGGTCGTTGCCGTCGGAAGCCCGGGACCGGCAAGCCGGATGCGCGGGGGCGTGCGGACGACCGCGCTCGCTTGTGCGCCGAAATCGGCATTAAGCAAATAGGCTATATCGTTGTTAGCTCCCTCCCGATCATCCCCCTCACTGCGATAGCATCCGGCATGCGGTGCATGGTCGCGTGCTCGTTAGGCTTCGCAAGGGATAGGTCGCGGTGTTTGATGGCTGCTTGGGCGCGCAATCTCCCGATGCGACGACCAGCGAGGGCTTTGCCTGGCCTTTTGTGCAGGGCCCCCGCAAATTCCCCGGCGCAGCAATCTCCTGCAGTAGCGCTCGTTATGCTATCATTTCAACATGTACGGCAACACACAGGGCGCGACGGGAATGAGTATCATGCCGCAAGGATCCCGTTCGTGTGGTGAACAAAACGCAACGGAGTTCCACTGAAGACCAGTGGCGTTCGCCGCAGGCGGCGACCACCCAAGGGAAGGGTGAGGGTTCGCACCCGGTTTCCAAATTGACCATGCTACGTTCACGGATGCAAGCGGCGGCGACAAGCGCCTCGGACCTGACGCACGCTGCGCGGCAGAAAGGGACGGCGCTCACCGCATGGCTGCGCCGGATGCGCCATGTCGTCGTTTCGTCGGGCCAACGAGCCGAAGCCAAACTTCGTGCTAAGGCGTACCAACGAACAGGAGGCCTCTTCCGCAAGTACGCCGCCTTGATGGTGGCTTTGGTCGGTCTTTCGCTGATCGTCAACGCCGCTATCGAAATGTACTATTCGTATAACGAAAGCCGCCAGGGGCTCATCGCCGTGCAGAGCGAAAAGGCTCAGGGCGCAGCTGCCGTAATCGAGCAGTTCATGAAAGAAATCGAGGGACAGGTCGGATGGGCAACGGGTTTCTTGCCGGCCGGTGGGGGTCTCGAGCAGCGGCGCTTCGATTTGTTGCGACTACAGCGACAGGCACCGGCCATTACCGAGGTAAGCTACATCGATGCTAGCGGCCATGAGCAGATCAAGGTGTCGCGTCTCGCCATGGACACGCTGGCAAGCGGAGCCGATCTCAGTCACGACCCCAAGTTCGTCGAGGCCATGGCCAAGAAACGCTACATTAGCCCGGTATATTTCCGCAAGGAGTCGGAACCCTATCTCACGCTTGCCATTGCCGGACCGGGGCGCAGTGCAGGGGTAACCGTGGCCGAGGTCAATCTAAAGTTCATCTGGGACGTCATTTCGCGCATTCGAGTCGGCAAGGCCGGCGTTGCCTATGTCGTCGATGAGCGCGGGCTGCTTATCGCACATCCGGACATCGGCATTGTTCTCCGTAAGACCGACCTCAGTCAGCTGCCACACGTCGCAGCAGCCCTGCGCAAGCGTTCCGATCCGAGCGTGCGCGTTCCGGCAGTCTCCCGCGACAACACGGGTCGCGACGTGCTTACGGCCTATGCGCCGGTCGGCGCGCTCGGCTGGCTGGTGTTCGTCGACTTGCCGATGAGCGAGGCATTCCAGCCCGTATACGATTCGCTTCGCCGCACGGCGCTGATCCTCACCCTTGGATTGATAGTGGCAGTGCTGGCCGGCATATGGCTGGCGCAGCGCATGGTCGTCCCCATCCGCGTCTTGGCCAAGGGAGCGGCGCGCATCGGACGCGGCGAGCTAGATCATCGCATCGACGTACATTCGGGCGACGAAGTGCAAGCGCTGGCTGATACTTTCAATGACATGGGGGCACGTCTCAAGGAGTCGTATGCCACACTCGAGCAGAAGGTGACGGACCGCACGCGCGAGCTCTCCGACGCACTCGACCAACAGGCGGCAACGTCGGAAGTCTTGAGCGTGATCAGCCGTTCGCCCGGTCATCTTGAGCCGGTGTTCGAGATCATGCTTGAAAATGCGGTGCGCATTTGCGAAGCCGACTTTGGGGTCCTGTTTCGCCATGACGGCGGGAAGCTTCGCGTGGTCACCTCAGTCGGGGTACCACATGCCTATTCCGCGTACCAACAACAGCGGGGATCGTTTGGCGCCGAAGCCGCTGGAAGTTCTCTTGCCCGACTGTTGAAAACCAATGCCATCGTCCGCAGTGCGGACGAAACCGCCGAAGCCGAACCGGGTGCCGAGGCTCGGTATGGCGGTGCGCGATCGCTGGCTGCTGTGCCGATGTCCCAGGATGATGACTTGGTT
>JBPYEF010000059.1:0-9757 GCA_051985875.1 Hyphomicrobiaceae bacterium | reverse complement strand
ATGACATCGCCGGGCTTCAGGGTGTCGGCAGGATAGCGATGCAGCATGTGGCGCAGCGTGATCGGCGCACTGCCGATGAACACCGGAACGCTAAAGGTGCCCTGGGCGATGGAGTTGGCGTTGGCATCGAGCACAACGCAGGTAAGGTCGTAGCTCTCGTTGACGATGGTCGAGAACGACGTGCGCACCAGCGTCGAGACGATCTCGTCGACGATGGAAACGAGCCGGTCCCACATGATGCCGAGGCTGACCGCGTCGAAGGTCTGCTCACGTGTGGCGCGCTGCACGGCGATCATGGGTCGAGCTCCGCGACAAGGTTGTAGTGGCGGTCCACGGCGGCGGCCTGACCCGCAGCGATGACGCACGTGCTTTCGCGCTCCTCGATCAGCGCCGGCCCCTCGACGGTCACGCCGGGAGCGAGCGCGTAGCGGTCGTAAACCGGCCATTCCGTCATGCGCCCGGCCTGGGCGTCGTAGGCCTGCCGCACGCCCTTGAGCGGCTTTGCTGCGGCCCGCCCAGCGAGGCGGTAGCCGTCGCCGAGGTTGGGAGCCGGACCCGCCGCCTCGACCTTCCAATTGACGATCTCGACCTGCTCATCGAGGCGCAGCGTGTAGGCCAACTCGTAGGCACGAGCGAACAGTTCGCGCAGGTCCCCGAACAGCGCGCCGGCATCCGCGACATCCGGCAGCGTCACCTCGATTTCGTGGCCCTGGCCCTGGTAGCGCATGTCCAGGCGCCGCGTGCGACCGATGTCGCCCGCGGCGACGCCGGCACTCCGCAAATAGGAGGCCGCCTCGGCCTCGAGCGCGCGGAAGGTGGCGGCAAATTCGGCCGCGTCGAGGTCGGCGAGATGGATGCGGCGTGAACGCGCCAGCTCAAACGCCAGCGGGCTGATCAGCAGGCCGAGCGCCGACATCACGCCTGCGCCCGCCGGGAAGACGACGCGCGGGATCTTGAGTTTCCTGGCAATGCCCAGCGCGTGCACGGGTCCCGAGCCGCCGAATGCCACCATGCTGCCGGAACGATAGTCGAAGCCGCGTTCGCTCGCGTGGATGCGGAAGGCGCGCGCCACGTCCTCGCTGACGATGTCGTGGATGCCCCAGGCGGCGCGCAGCAACGGGAGGCCGAGCGGTTTGCCAACGCCGTTGGCGATGCTGCTCTCGGCGGCCATGCGGTCGAGGGTCATGGCGCCGCCGAGAAAAAACCGCGCATCGAGGTAGCCGAGCACCAGGTTGGCGTCGGTCAGCGTCGGCTTGGTGCCGCCACGGCCATAGCAGGCAGGACCCGGATCGGCACCGGCACTGCGCGGGCCGACGCGCAGCAGGCCGCGGTCGTCGATCTCGGCGATGCTGCCACCGCCTGCACCGATCTCAATCATATCGGTTGCGGGGATGCGAATGCTCAGTCCGCTGCCGTGGCGGAACTCGTGCACGCGCGCGACTTCCATGCTGTAGCGTTTACTGGGCATCCCGCCGCGCACCAGCGCGCCCTTGGCGGTAGTCCCACCCATGTCGAACGACAGCAGATTGCGCAGCTCGAGGCTGCGTCCGTGGTAGGCGCTGAGCAGCACGCCGGCGGCCGGCCCGGACTCGAGCGCACGCACGGGGAAGCGCCGCGCGGTATCGGTGGTCAGGGTGCCGCCGCTCGAGGACATGATGTAGAGGCGCCCGCGAAAGCCCCGCGATGCGAGGCCGCTCTCCAGCCGTTCGAGATAAGAAGCGAACATCGGTTGCGTGAAGGCGTTGACGGTCGTCGTTGTCCAGCGCTCGAACTCGCGCATGTTCGGGAACACCTCCGAGGAGGTGGAGACGAACAGCTCCGGGGCGGCCCCGCGCAGGATCTGTGCCGCGCGCGCCTCGTGCGCCGGATTGGCGTAGGAATGCAGGAAACAGACGGCCACGGCAGCAACGCCGAGCTCCCGGAATTGCCGCGCGGCACGGCCGACCGCAGCCTCATCGAGCGGCAGCTCGACGCTGCCGTCGAAGCGCACGCGCTCCGCTACCTCGAGACGCAGGCGGCGGGGGACGAGCGGCGGCGGGTATTTGACGCGTAGATCGAACAGGTCGTAGCGGCGCTCGAAGCCCATATCGAGGATGTCGCTGAAGCCGGCGGTCGCCAGCATGCCCGTGACGGCGCCGCGGCGCTCGATCACGGCGTTGGTGACGAGCGTCGTCCCATGCACCACCTCAGTCAGATCGGCGATGGCGACGCGCTCGCGCTCGAGCAACGCATCGATGCCGGCGATTACCGCCACCGAGGGATCGGCCGGCGTGGTCAGCAGCTTGTGCACCGCCATCGTGCGCGCGCTCGGCGCGAACAGCGCAAAGTCGGTGAAGGTCCCGCCGATGTCGATGCCCACGCGATACACGCCGCCTGCCCTCGCCTGCCGCACCTCCGCGGGGTGCGCCCCACTCTTCCACATGCGCGCAGGCGAGGGAAGGCACAGCACCGAGCAGCCGGCGATCACGGGCGCATGCACGAAGCCGCATGGCCGGGAGCAACGCCAGAACGCGCGCGCTTACCGCCGGCAGCTTCGCGCATCGACAGAGCGGGCGCAGCGGCGCAGCGTGTTCGGCGCAGGCCAAGGCGGCCGAGGCAGCGTGAGGCGTTCTTTGCTCGCCGCGACGGGCGACCGCCTTCGCCTGGCGCTGCGATGGGCCGCTTGGCGTGCGCCTTGCCTACCTTGGCGCTTGCTCGCCGCTGAGAAAATCGACAAGGTCAGCGGAGGCAATCCGGCCGAAGCCAGCCGGAGGCGCGAGCAGCTGGAGGAGATGCCATGGCGGAAGCAATAGGCGAGCGGCCCCTCGTGCGTTACGAGGTCGAGAACGGCGTTGCCGTCGTCACCATCGACAATCCTCCCGTCAATGCGCTCGGCCCCGGAGTCCGCGAGGGCATCATCGCCGCTCTGCAGCGGGGGGAAGCGGACGCCAGCGTGACGGCGATGGTGATGATGGGCGCCGGTCGCAGCTTCATCGCCGGGGCCGACATTCGCCAGTTCGGCAAGCCGCGCGCCGCGCCGCAGCAGCGCGCCTACGAGGTGCTCGATGCGGCGAGCAAGCCGGTGGTCGCCGCCATCCATGGCTACGCGCTCGGCGGCGGGCTCGAGCACGCGCTCGCCTGTCACTATCGCATCGCCACGCCGACCGCCAAGGTCGGTCTCCCCGAGGTCCTGATCGGCATCCTACCGGGCGGCGGCGGCACGCAGCGGTTGCCGCGCCTGATCGGGCCGAAGCAGGCACTCGAGCTTATCCTCTCCGGCCGCCACGTGCCGGCGCCCGAGGCCAAGGAGCTCGGCGTCATCGACGAGATCGTCGCCGAGGGTGACCTGCGCGCCGCGGCCATCGCCTACGCCAAGCGCGTCGTCGGGGTGCGGCCACCGCCGCGCGTGCGCGACCGCAGCGACCGGCTCGCCGAGGGCAAAGCCGAGCCCGGCATGTTCGATGCCATGCGCAAGGCGATCGCGCGCCGCGCGCGCAACCAGAAGGCGCCCTTCCACTGTATCGCCTGCGTGGAGGCGGCCGTCACGCAGCCGTTCGATGAGGGCATCGCCATCGAGCAGCGCCTGTTTGCGGAACTGGAAAACTCCGAGGAGGCGAAGGCGCTGCGCTATGCCTTCTTTGCGGAGCGCGAGGTCGCGAAGGTGCCGGGCCTGCCAAAGGCCGACGCGGTGCCGCGGATCACGACGGCGGCCGTGGTCGGAGCGGGAACCATGGGCGGCGGCATCGCCATGAGCTTTGCCGACTCCGGCTTCCCCGTGATGCTGCTCGACGTCTCCGCGGACGTGCTCGCCAAGGGCATGCAGCGCATTCGCGACAACTACGCGGTCAGCGTCCGACGCGGCAGTCTTTCCGCCGACGAGATGGAGAAGCGGCTCGCACGCATCACCCCGGTCGACAGCTACGCGGCGATTGCCGAATGCGACGCCGTCATCGAGGCGGTGTTCGAGCTGATGCCGGTGAAGAAGGAGGTGTTCGCCAAGCTCGATGCGGCGATGAAGCCGGGCGCGTTTTTGTTCAGCAACACCTCTGCGCTCGACATCGACGAGATCTCCAGCGTAACAAACAGGCCGGAGTCGGTTGCGGGGACGCATTTCTTCGTCCCTGCCAACGTCATGAAGACCTTCGAGGTGGTCGACGGGGCGAAGACCTCGGCGGCAACGCTAGCCGCTGCCATGCAGCTCGGCCGCGCCATCGGCAAGGTCAGCGCCTACGCCGGCAACTGCGACGGCTTCGTCGCCAACCGCACGCGCATCCCCTTCAACCTCGAGCAGGGCCTGATGGTCGAGGAGGGCGCGTTGCCCGAGCAGGTCGACAAGGTGATGGTCGACTTCGGCTATCCCGCTGGGCCGTTCGCGGTCAACGACATGTCGGGGCTGGACATCAGCTATCACACGCGCCAGCGCAGGGCGGCCGCCGACCCCAACTACCGTGGGCTGCCCATCACCGACCGTCTCGTCGAGGCCGGCCGTCTCGGGCAGAAGTCCGGTGCCGGCTGGTACCGTTATGAGAAGGGCGACCGCACGCCGATCGTCGACCCGGAGGTGAATCGCATCATCAAGCAGGTGGCCGAGGAGAAGGGCTTTGCGCAGCGTGCGTTCAGCGACGAGGAGGTCCTGCACCGGCTGCTGTTCTCCGCCGTCAACGAGGCGTGCAAGATCCTCGAGGAAGGCAAGGCGCTGCGCGCCAGCGACATCGACGTGATGTGGCTCAACGGCTTCGGCTTCCCGCGCTATCGCGGCGGGCTGATGTACTGGGCCGACCAGATCGGGGCGCGCGCGATCTATAATCAGATTGCGATCTGGCATCAGCGCTATGGTGCGCGCTGGAAGCCCTCGGCACTCCTGCAGCAGTTGGCAGAGCGCTCGGCCCTGCTGCGCGAGGCCAAAGGCGAGCCAAGCCGGTTGCCGCGGCGCTTCTAGGGCCCGGGCCTGCGGCGACGTGGCCCCAGGAATTGGCCGAGGAATTGGCCGAGGAATTGGACCTGCCATTGGTCCTCGGAATACTCGTCCTCGGAACGTGTAAGCAGCGCTGGCGAAACTGCGCACCACCCCACAGCAGCGTGCGGCAGGCCGCTGCCGCTGCGGCTCGCGCGTTGCGACGCCCGACACTCGTAACCACGGTTGTGAAACCCCGTTAAGTCAAGCCCGATGCCGCCCATCCCGCGGCGTGCCGCACCGCGCCCTGTCGTAAGTACGCGTCCGACGTACCACGTTCGTGCGCCAAAGGCACGGGGCCTTTCCTTGCGAGAAAATAAATCTTGCAGCTCAGCTCGCGATGCTCCAGCGCGTGCCCGATCGGGAATGCCGCTCCGGCGGCAGCTGCGCATGCGGCCACGGCAACGCTTGGCTCGATGAGTTCAGCCGGGCTACGGCGCGGTGGCGCTCGGGTTAGACAAATCGTCTCAGCGGCATCGGCGTTGTAATTGGCACCGGCCATCCCGAAGTAAGCCGAGCGTGCGCTTCGCAGGTGACGGGGACCTTGGTGCGACACACGCACAACCGATCCCAAAAACGCCAGTCACAAAAACGCCAGTCATACATATGGGCCGGAGTATCCATGAGAGTACCCACGAGGGAAGAGCAAAAGAGCGTTGAAGCAATTGAGAACAGGGACGACGACCAACCCCGAGCAGCAAGAGCAGACGGCCTTGGCCCCGTCGTGAAGAGGGCAATGATCCGCACGAGCTTGAGCGTGAGAGCGCGCATCGGCTCGGCGGCGCAGGCGCTCGCGAACGCCTGCGGCGCGCCTGGCGGCGCCATGCCCTTCGCCGCCGCGGGCGGCAGCGCGACGTGCGGCGATTTTGCCGAGCTTCCCGCCTACAAGGCGATCCTCAAGCATCGCGAGATCGGACGCGTGTTTGCCATCTCCGATCCCTTCTACCGCCCGCACGAGAAGCGCGTCGGCGCCGAGACGTGGATCGACGGACGACGCTACGTCAACTTCGCCTCCTACGACTATCTCGGCTTGACCGGGCATCCCGCGGTGCGCGAGGCAGCGCAATCGGCGATCGCGCGCTTCGGCACCTCTGTGTCGGCAAGCCGGATTGTTGCAGGCGAGCGGCCGCTGCACCGCAAGTTCGAGTCGGCGCTCGCGCGCTTCTACGGCCTCGAGGCGGCAATCACCTTCGTCAGCGGGCACGCGACGAACGTGTCGACCATCGGCACGCTGATGACCTCCGACGACCTCATCCTCTACGACGAGCTCTCCCACAACAGCGTGCTCGTCGGGGCGAAGCTGTCGCGGGCGACCGCGCTCCCGTTCCGCCACAACGACATGGACGCACTCGCCGCACTGCTGCACACGCACCGGCATCGACATTCTCGGGCGCTGATCGTCGTCGAGGGGATCTACTCCATGGACGGCGACGTCGCGCCGCTGCCCCAGTTGATCGCACTCAAAGAGGCGTTCAACGCCTGGCTGATGGTCGATGAGGCACATACCGTAGGCGTGCTCGGCAGCACCGGACGCGGCAGCGCCGAGCACTTCGGCCTCGATCCTCGGCGCGTCGATATCTGGATGGGCACGCTCAGCAAGACGCTGGCGAGCTGTGGCGGCTACATCGCCGGCAAGCAAGAGCTGATCGACATACTCAAATACCAGGCACCGGGCCTCGTCTACTCGGTCGGGCTGTCGCCGCCGCTCGTCGCGGCCGCCGCTACCGCACTGGGGCTAGTCACGATCGAGCCGCAACGCGTCGCCCGCCTGCAGGGCAACGGCCGACTGTTCCTGTCGCTCGCCAAATCGGCCGGCCTCGACACCGCCCGCAGCGAAGGGCACGCGATCGTTTCGGTGATCGTCGGCGACCTCATCGTCGCCGGCCGGCTCGCCGCCCAGCTGCTTGCCCGCGGCTTCAACGTCCTGCCGATCATCTATCCCGCCGTGCCGCTAAAGGCCGCCCGCCTGCGTTTCTTCCTCACGAGCGAGCACACGCCCGCGCAGATCCGCGCAAGCGTGACCGCCGTGCGCGAGGAGCTCGACGGGCTCGGCCGGCGGCAGAGGGCAGCCTAGCGAGGTCCGCGTTCCCATGCGCCAACCCTCCGCAGACGTCGTGGTGGTGACCGGGTGTTCCTCGGGCATCGGCAAGACAACCTGTGATCGGCTGGCCCGCACCGGGGCAATCGTCTACGGGGGGAGCAGGTCCGAGTGCGCCCCGGAGCACTGGGCGTATATTCCCCTCGACGTGACTGAGGCCGGATCGGTCGGCACCTTTGTCGCGGAGATCCTGCGGCGCGAGGGGCGGATCACTGCGCTCGTCAGCTGCGCCGGCATCGGCCTTGCCGGCGCGCTCGAGGACACGGCCGACGACGAGGCCAAGCAGCATTTCGAGACCAACTTCTTCGGCACGGCACGCACCCTGCGGGCGGTGCTGCCGACTATGCGCAAGCAGGGCGCTGGCAAGATCATCGTCATCGGCTCGATCGGGGGACTGATCGGCCTTCCTCACGTCGGCTACTACAGCGCCGGCAAGTTCGCCCTCGACGGCCTCGTGCAGGCCCTGCGGGGCGAGATTGCGCAATTCGGGGTGCAAGCGACGATCCTCCACCCCGGCGACCTGCACACCGACTTCGGCAAGCGGCGCATCTTCGCTCGCAACTCCCCGCACTCCGCCTATGGGGACGCGTTCCGCAAGACGCTGGCCTTTTACGCCGCGCAGGAAGACCGAGCCCCCGAGCCCGACGCGGTTGCCGCGCGCATCGAGCGCCTGCTGGCGCGGCGCACGCTGCCCTCGCGCGCCATCGTCGGCTCGCCGCTCGAGCGGCTCGGGGTTCTCGGCAAGGCCCTGCTGCCGGGGCGCCCGTTCGAGTACCTGTTCCGCAAGGCCTACAGCCCCTAACCGCCCGTGCTGTCAAATGCGCTACACCCCCGGGTATGCGCTTCGGCAGAAAAAGAGACCGCTCCCGATTGGCGCAGGAATCGGATGGGCTCAGCTGCTCAATCGGCGCACGTACCGTGATTGCCAGGGGAACGCCTCGGCATGCCGGGGGTTTTTGGGCTCGGCCGGTGAGCGTTGTCCCGCCGCGTTTTCGATGTTACGGAGTGGCGCCGGCGGGCGACGGGCGACGGGGTCTTGGAGGCGCCCGATGCGTTGCGTGGTTAGAGGCGCGCAAGGTTTCCGATCGCTACTGTGAACTGCGCTCGCGCATCGCGCTGGAGCGGCGCTCGGCTCGCGCGTCCCGGGGGGGGGGCCTGCCATGCTACGATTGCGCACGGGACTGTCGGGGGCGGCGCGGGTGCAGGGTCTTCGTTGGTGGCGCGGTAAGCAGCGGGGAGGCGGACAATTGCGACCGCTCGGCAGAAGAAGAGCAGGGCACATGCTGGCGGCCGCCACGCTCTTTGCACTCGGCGTCCTGCAGGCGCGTGCCGAAAGCGACGGCCCTCCGCCCGAGCGCGTGACCTTCGGCAGTGCCGACGGCAAGACCACGCTGGTGGGCTATCTCTACAGGCCCCGCGCCGCCTCCGGACCCGTCCCGGCGGTGGTGATGATGCATGGCCGCGCCGGGGCCTACTCCGAGGCGGCGGGCGGCGTCTACGACGCCAGCACGCTGTCCAAGCGCCACAAGGCCTGGGGAATCGCCTGGGCCGAGGCCGGCTACCTCGCCCTGCTCGTCGACGGCTTCGGCCCGCGAGGCTACCCCACGGGCTTTCCGCGCTTCAGCTACGCGCACCGTCCCGAAGAGCTGAACGAGGTGACAGTGCGCCCGCTCGATGCCTATGGCGCGCTTGCCTACCTGCGCACACTCGCGGGGGTCCGGCAGCATCGCATCGGCCTGCAGGGCTGGTCCAATGGCGCGAGTGCGACGATTGCCGCCATGTCGGCGGACGCACCAAGTTGGGGCGAGCGCATGCAGATCTCGGGCTTCCGCGCCGCCCTGGCATTTTATCCGGGATGCGGCCTCAAGGGCGCGTTCGATGCGAAGCCCTTCCACCCGTACGCCCCGGTATTGGTGCTGCAGGGCACGGAGGACGAGGAGGTCTCCTATCGGCGTTGCGTCACCCTGGTCGAGCGAAGCCGCGAGAGCGGCGGAGATGTGACAATCACGCTCTATCCGGGGGCAACCCATAGCTTCGACGTGCCGACCGAGAAGCGTCAGAGCATTGAAGCCAATGCCGAGGCGCGACGAGACGCCCTGATGCGCGCGCGCGACTTCTTTGTGCGCTACCTCGAGGCCGGGGCCGACTGATGCCGAGCGAGAACGCGCGGCTTGCGCAGCCGGCGTGGCGCGAACGCCGCAAACAAAATGTGCGCGGTCGCAGGGCTCTACACGACGCCCTAGCCCCCGTATGATCGACCCGCTTCGGCGCGCGAACGGACCCTCGATGCAGAGCGACATCTTCCATAAGGATTTCGAGACCAGGCCCTACTGGTGGGAAGCCTACCGCCCGGTGGCCGGCGATCTCGCGGCCGTACCGCGCTCCTCCCGCGTCGTCATCGTCGGCGGGGGCTACGCCGGGCTCGCCTGTGCGATCGAGCTTGCGGATCTGGGCGTCGAGGCGTGCGTGCTGGAAGCCGCAGAGCTCGGCGCCGGCGCAAGCACGCGCAGCGGCGGTGCCGTCAGCGGCGGGGTCAACATCGGCAAGAGCTTTACCGGCAAGGTGCTCACCCGTGACCCCGAGCTCGTCAAGGCGCTGCTGGGGTCGGGCTACGACGCCTTCGCCCTGATCGAAACCCTGATCGCGCGCGAGGGCATCGACTGCCACTGGCAGAAGACCGGCCGCTTCGTCGGGGCATGGACGCCCAAACACTACAAGATCCAGGA